>NZ_LQXP01000006.1:0-124608 GCF_003268405.1 Acinetobacter sp. CFCC 11171
AAGTATCCATAACAGTTGTGCTGGCGACAATAGCAAGAGTGAACCACCTGATCCCTTCCCGAACTCAGAAGTGAAACCTCTTAGCGCTGATGGTAGTGTGGGGTTACCCATGTGAGAGTAAGTCATCGCCAGCTCATTATTCGAAACACCCCCTGATATCTCAGGGGGTGTTTTTTTATGTGCGGGGAAAAAGTGAAAGTTATCAAAATAGAAAAATAATAAGAGAAGCAAATTCAAAAAATAGGAAAACGAGAGATATTTAAAGAAAATAAAACTAAAATGCTCAATCCATTTATATCATTTTAAAATCTTTTGCTAATGAAAATGTGTAATAAATCAATATAATAAAATCGTTTGTCTCATTAATAATATATAGGGTATTTAAGATGTTTTTAAAAAAATTATTAGCTACAGTTTTATTTGCATTTGTTTCTTTCAATACTACAGCTGGTGTGTATCAGGATAAACTAAGTGAATGTTTGGTAAATAAAATTTCAGCAGAAGAGAGTCAGAACTTAACGACTTGGATTTATTTGGCATTTTCAGCACATCCAGAAATTTCTAAATATAGTAAAGTGACGTCCGCTGAGATGCAAAAAATTGATAAAAATATGGCAAATTTATTTCAAGATTTATTTACTAAACGTTGTAATGCTGAAATCAAAGCTGTTACAGAAAATGAAGGAACAAATGCTTTGGGTAAAGCATTTGAACTATTGGGGAATCGTGCAGCTGAGAACCTGATGAAAAATCCAGTTGTTGAAAAACGTATTGCATCATTTGCACAATATTTTGATGAAGATAAAATGCGTGAATCGATGAAATAATTTGAATCGGACTAGGCGAATGTATTTGACAGTTGATATTCGCTTAGTTCATTACTCACTCTTTTTAAAGAATATAATAATTGCCCTAATAATACATTTTTTGATGTCAAGACAACTAATATCATGGGGTGCTGAGGGTGAGAGATCGCTGTGAGTAATGCTTTACCATTTTCAGCATCTAATGTAATGGTTTGACAACCAATTAAATTAATCTCGTTAGTAAAAGCTTGAACCATTGCTAAGATCGAACTGCTTACAGCTGCAAGTTTTCCAGAATTTTCAATATTTTTCTTTTCTATAGATTTTAATTCAAAACCATCTGTTGAACATAACATCATAAATTCAACACCAGACACATCAGAGACTAACTCTTTCATGAGTTTATGCGCATGTTCAATAAGCTGTAGAGGTGCTGAACGTGATGTACGAATTGCTGTATTCATAATATCTTCATTAAATTGAAAGTTGAACTTCGGCTTTTGCAATGAGTGCTTCTAGAATAAAAAGAATGTCATTTTTATTTCTAGCATCGATGTAAAAAATCGGGTGATGTATCTGTTGTGAATCCTGCCAATGTTTATAAGGTTTAGTGGATTTATACTGCGTGCTATCTAAATGCGTAATCGCGATGATGATGTTTTCATTATTTTCAGAGAAATAATTTAAATAATCATTTAGCTGCTGAATTGGATGATCATGTGTATGATCAATCAAAATAATTGTACCAATTGCGCCGTTGCAAATGGTATTCCATATAAAGTTAAATCTTTCTTGGCCCGGCGTACCATATAAACCAAGTTTAGTACCATCGGCTAGAGTAAGTTCACCATAATCAATCCCAACTGTAGTTAACATTTTTTGATGTGCATTTTGATCAGTATTAAGCGCTTCTGTACTCAGTACAGGAATATCAGAAATACTTTGAATAGCAGTGGTTTTTCCGGCACCCATCGTTCCGGCAAATACGATCTTGTATTGCTGTAAAATCATAATGAAATTTTAGATTCCTAATTTTTTTCGAAGACTACGGAAAAAACTCTGTAGTGGATTTGAAGATTCTTGAGCTGTTTTTTGGCTATGATATACACTCGCCATGGCTGGTATCTCTTCTATGATTACAGCAATGTGGCATGCAAATAAATAGCGATTGATAATGTTTTGGCTCAAATGTATTTGTTCAGCAATATATTGAGTAGAACTACCTTCCATAAAAAAAGCGGATATTTTCAATAGTGATTGTCGCTCAGCACAATGTATAGGCTGTGGCCAATGCAAAAGTTTATAGTGGCTTGTGTAATTGGGGGGAGTATCATCTACGTAATCCCAAACAAATTGCCATAATCCATGCTGTAAATTTATTGATTCCAACCCATATTTAAAAGTGACAACTGTATTTGTATCTGCTGAAATGAGTGTGATTTCAGAATTTTGTGTGATTTGTATATTTTGTTCTATCCAAAACTCATTGCTTAAGTTATCAATGAGTGCGATTGGTTTTTGATCTAAAAGCAATAGTTGACGTTGATGTTTATTTAAATCTTTAAAAGCCTGTGAGATCTGGAGTGCATTTAATTTAGGTTTTGTGTCTTGAACAACAATAGGATTGGATACATTTACAGGATTAATGTCTCGGAACCTTAACGCAACTGAATGCTCTAACCAATGCTCAAATTGATTGGTATTTGTTAGGGGTAAAAACAGGGTATCGTGTTCGATTTGATTTGCTTTCAATTCATTTTTTTTAAGTTTAAGTATGATTAAAGCTTCGTGCCTTATTTTATTTATATTCGGCAGGTCGATAAAGTCATCATTGATTAATAGGACTTGGAGTTTCGAATCTGCAATGTTTGTCCAATGAATAGTAAAAGTTTCAGATAGCTTATTTGAAATAATAGATTTAATGTCATTGATAACATTTAGATTTAAGCCAAAGATAGAAATATATAATGTGCTATTCACGAAATGGTCCAGAAAACAGGGTTATTTCTGGTGAAATAACCCAACTTTAAATTAAGAAAAATCTAATTCTTTTTCGAAATGTTTAAGTTCATGGCGAGCCATAGCAAGGTTTGATTTACTACGGTCTAAGACGAGGTAAAGAAATAATGCTTCATTTGAGTCGAGTGGGCGGATTAAGTGATATTGTTTACCCAGAGTAATTAGAATGTCTTCAATAGAGTCATTTAAATTCAACGCTTTGGCAACTTTACGCTTTGAGCGTACAACTTCAGTATTACCAGCAGCAGCTAATTCTAAATCGATGTCGTTATTGCCTTGTGTCGCCATAGCAAGGCCACTTTCGCTGTCAACCAAAGCTGCAGCAATAAAACCGTCAATGTCTGTTAAAGCGTTTAAAGATAATTTGGCCATTATTAACCCCAATAAATTATATGTTAATCAGTAATATAGTTTTACTGACCTATATGATATTAGCTAAAAATGATGAATAAACAATGCTAAAAAAATCAGCTGGTTGATTATTGTTAATAATAAATAAAGTAAAAATGGTCTTTAAACGATTCTTGGCTGCTAATAGTTGTAGGATTGTGTAGAATATTTAAACCTTTTATAGAATTGTTGTATATGAAATTCAATTAAGGTTGTTGTTTTATAAGAGTTTTTTTATTAATAGATTTAATGTATTATTTCATTAATTTAATATACAAAAACGATTGTATAAGATTAAATAAGTATTAAATATCTGTGCTGTTTGTTTATTTTTTGATCATTAAAATATATTATATAATATTATTTCTAGATTAATATTTGTGATTTAAGTCTATTAAGTTTAATTATTTGTGATATATGTTAAAAGTTCAATCCTGGGGTAATAGGATTGAACTTTACTTCTTATAATGCACTTTTTAAATTATTTCGATGTTGTTTCACTTGTTTTGCATAACGTTTGCCTTGTTTTTTCATTTTTCGATTGGTGTTATAAGCGGTAGGTCCGACATTATAGTAGGCTAAAGCTTTTGGCATGCTGCCAGCGGCATTTTTATATTTAGTTAAAATAAATGACCCACAATTAATATTGGTTAATTCGTCATATAAATCCCCAGGGCATGTTGCTTGCCAATAACGTGGCATCACCTGAGTTAAACCGACTGCACCTGCAGGTGAACTGACATAAGGGCGGAAAGTTGATTCTTGGCGAATAACAGCAGCCAGTAGTAAAGGATCTAAGTTGTATTGATCAGCAGTTTGCACAATGTAGGGTGACACTCGATTTGCAGTTTCAGGATTGACTGAATAGGCCTTTTGGATCCCTGATGAAAGTTTAACAGCACGTTTTTCTACAGAGCCACCACCGAGTGATGAACATCCAGAAATCAGGGTTACAGATATAATAACAGTTGAAAACTTTAAGCTGTGAGCGCTTAGGAGCGACGAAAGACGAGTTGAAAGGCGAGTTTTATTCAGTACATTCTGCATTTATATTCACTTTAAAATAATCATGGCTAAGTGTAATTTCTAAAGTGATAGTATGAACTGGAGACTCAGAGGTCAATATTTTCTTAAGTTGCTCTATACAGTGTAATTGTAAAAATTGATGGAAATGTACTCAAATTACATGATTGTCTAAGTGAAGAGAGAAAAGCAGATCGTGTTAATTGAGTTAGTATTTCTCTCTTTACATTCTTACTTACTTAAGATTGTGGGTTATTCAAAAGCGGAGATCTTTAATTATAAAAAACTTGAATATCCACTCATTAAATATCTCTATTTGAAAAAGCTCTAAAACCTTTTCAGCGAAATTAATTAAATCTAAGTTTATTAAAGCGTTTTAAGCATCCAAATTTCACATGCTTGACTATGACCTGTATTGCCCTTAGGAGCTTGTAAGTGTTGAAATCCTACTTTTTCATAGAGTTTCACCGCTTGCCCAAGTGTATGTGTAGTTTCTAAATAACACGCTTTAAAATTATGATCTTTGGCGAATTGAAAACAAAGTTCTAAAATATTTTTGGCTAAGCCATGACCACGTAATTCAGGCATAAAATACATTTTTTGGATTTCTAAAATGCTTGAATCTCCAGCTAAAGGAGAAAGGCCGCCACCACCTAAAATTGTACCGTGTGGATTTTCAATAACCCAATATTGTGCATTTGCTTGCGCATAAACTTGATATAAATCATCTAAAATTGGATCTGCAACGGCAAATCCTGATTCAGGTGCTAATCCAAATTCTTTGGAAACTGTGCGAATGACATTGGCAATACTTGCATTGTCTTCAAGTTGAAGTGGTCGGATTTGAAACATAATCATCGAAAAACAAAAAGATGGATTGTTTATAGACTGATCCTATAAAAAAATCCATCTCTAAGTTTAAAATTACTCAAGCAAAAAATTACTTTAATTCGCTTGAACTTTTACCCAGTTCACGTCGTGCAACGATTAATTGTTGAATTTGCTGTGTGCCTTCAAATATATCGAGGATTTTTGAATCACGTGCCCATTTTTCCAATAATTCATCTTCGTTATAACCAACTGCAGCTGCGAGCTCTACACACTTTAAGGTGATTTCATTAACTACACGGCCTGCTTTTGCTTTAGCGATGGATGCTTCACGTGAGTTAGGTTTTTTGTTGTCAGCCATCCATGCGGCTTTGAGCATGAGTAGACGTGCTGCTTCCCAGTCTGCTTCCATTCGGTAGATTTGTGCAGCAATATTCGAGCTTTGTAAGATCGGTGTTGAATACTGCTCATCTAATTTATCTTTAAAGATTTCTTTAATTCGCTCTAAAGATGCCTTTGCACAGCCTATAGCCATCGCAGCAACGAGTGGGCGAGTATTATCAAAAGTTTCCATAACCCCAGCAAAACCCTTTGCTACATCAATTTCAGCATTGCCTAATAAGTTTGCAGCAGGGACACGACAATCTACAAAGCTAATGGCAGCCGTATCAGAGGCTTTAATACCCAATTTATGTTCTAGGCGTTCTACAGTCATGCCCGGCGTACCTTTTTCAACAACAAAGGATTTAATCGCTGCACGACCTAAATTTTTATCTAGTGTTGCCCAAACAACTACTGAATCAGCACGTTCGCCCGAGGTGACAAAGATTTTTTCACCATTGAGGATGTATTCATCGCCATCTTTCGTCGCTGTTGTCCGAATTGCTGCTGAATCAGAGCCGCAATTCGGTTCCGTAATAGCCATAGCGGCCCAAGTTCCTTTTAAGCGCTCTAGTTGTTCATCATTGGCTACTGCTGCAATAGCCGAGTTTCCAAGCCCTTGGCGAGGCATGCTGAGCAACAGGCCTGTATCTCCATAGCACATCTCGATGATACTGAGGGCTGTCGACATATTGACACCGTTTTTATTTCCAGTATCTGTGTCGCCACGTTTATTGACGGCAGCACCTGCATTCATGCCATCACCGCCATCATTCATACCGTCGACGAGGGAAGACAACATGTCTAATTCTTTAGGATAGGCATGTTCGGCTTTGTCATATTTACGTGAAATAGGACGTAGAACATTTAAAGCGACTTTATGGGCTTGGTCGATCAGCAATTTAAATTTTTTCGGATTTTGTAAGTTCATGGACATTTCCTTGTTTTTATTTTGCTGAATTAAGCATGTAAGCCAGATTGAAGAATCGCTGTGGCACGTAAGTCTCTATACCAACGTTCTACGGGATGTTCTTTGGTAAAGCCGTGACCACCTAATATTTGCACGCCATCGGTCCCAATTTTCATAGACTTTTCAGCACATAATACGCGGGCTAAATAGGCTTCACGATGAAAGGGCTTGCCAGCTTCGGCTAGACTTGCTGCATTGAGGATGAGCATATGCATGGCATCAATTTCGATTGCCATATCTGCAATCATAAATGCCACACTTTGACGGTGCGAAATTGGCTCCCCAAAAGCTGTACGTTCGTTTGCATATTGAATGCAATATTTCTTGACTGCAGTTGCGGTACCAACAGCCATGGCACACCACATTAAATTGCCAAGATCGATAAATGATGTGTAGTTGAAATCTTGATCGCCTAAGCGTTGGGCAGGGGTCTGATCAAATTTTAACGTTACCGTTTCAGTGGCTTTCAAACCCATAGCAGGTGTTTTTTTTGCGCTAATGCTCTGGTCACGTTGCACAATAAAAACTTCAGGCTGCTCATTGAGCATGGCACTCACCAAGAGCACATCTGCCTGTTCACCTAAAAGAACTAAGGTTTTCTCCCCACTGATTTTATACTGCTGGCCATCAGCAATCGCGTGAGTTTTAAGTTGATAGGGATTAAATGCCGCTGTTGCCTCTTGAACCGCAAAGCTTGCACGTAGGGCTGAATCATCTGCAAATGCCGCTAAGTAGGTTGCTTGAACAGATTCGGAACCCCATTGGGTAATGGCGTTGATACAGCTAAATGTCGACAGTAAACCTGCTGTTAAACTAAAGTCACCTTCAGCCAATTGTTCAGCAATTAAGATATTGCTAATGATATTTTTTTCTGCCGCGACACCACCCAAATCTTCAGGTAAGGCATAATAATTTAGACCTAGATCTTGGATATGTTGCCATAACACTTCTGGAAATGTTTCCTCTTGATCGGCTTGATGAGCAAGTGGATACAAGACTTCTGTGGCAAACTGCTGCATCGCATCAGCAGTCATTTGTTGTTCTTCAGTCAGGTTTAAATCAAATAATGATTTTTGTTGATTAGGCAAACGTTGCTTATGCACATCTTTGTTGGTCTGAAATACTTTTTGCGTTTGGCTCAAGTTTTAAAACCAGCTTTTGAGCTCTGATACAAAGATTTTTCGACAAATTTGCGCAGTTTAAACTGATCGAGTACATCACTTCCGGCAATTTTTGTTAAAAGTGAGAGTCCAAATCCTTGTGCCTTGTTTACCATATTGGTCATTGTTGTTTTCCATTTGCGTTGTTCTTATTTAATGCTGACATGCCAAAGATAGAAAAACCATGTCATAAATGACATGCATGATTGTCAAAGATAAACGGCGAGATTAGGTGGGATTCGATAGCTAAATGATTAATTAAGAATAGAAAAGTAAAAAGGCTTAAAAGTATTGTTATTTTAAAATTGACTTGGCTGACATTTGGGTCAGCCAAGTCTTAAGGTGTGCATAGCATCATTATTGATATTTTTGAATCATACGACGAACATTGGTTTTTGCTTCAATGACGGTCATAAAGGTATATGCACCGATAAATTTACGGCTAATAAACATAAACTCTTTAGGTGGAACAGAGAAGTAACGAGATGCCATCGATTTTGACGCTTGTTGCATCACACGGCTATGTAATTGGCTTTTTTTCCAGTCATAGCGTTGTTGTTCGTCCATAACGCCAGCAGGGATGTCTGGGTTATTTTCAGTGTTACTAAATGCCTCTGTCGCTAACAGAAAGACTTTAGCCATATCAGGTTTAATACTTTGTGGAATACCATCAAAGAACTCATAACCTGTCATCGCTTTGACCATTTGCTCAGAGCTATGGTGATAACCCGCGGTAATCAAATTACGTGCAACGCCTAATAGATGCTCATCGAACTGACGGATCGCACCAAAGTCGAGGAGTACGATTTTATCTGGTACATCCGCACCATTGCCCAAACGAACCAAATAGTTTCCGAAGTTAGGGTCGGTTTGCATTTCACCCCATTCAAAAATTTCACGTACGGCAATCTCAAGTGATGCTTCACCTAAGGCATTGCGACGCTCTTGAGGAAGTGACAGCATTACTGGGCTGTTAATCGGTACACCACGTTCAAAGGTCATACACAGTACTTGAGGTGTTGAATAACCTTCAATGATTTGCGGCACGATATAGCGTGGGTCTTCTTTTAAGCGTGCAGCAAAACGGCGAGTGGTATCTGCTTCGATTTTATAATTTACTTCACGATGCATCATTTCACGAACTTCATCAAACCACTGATCAAATTCACGGGTTTGAGGAACCATTCGTGTCAGTTTGAGCATGTTTTTGAATAGATTCATATCCGAATCGATAGCATCTGCCACACCCGGATACTGGATTTTTAAAACCAGTTCTAAGCCATCAGATTTGCGTTTTGCACGGTGAACTTGTGCCAAAGAAGCTGTACCAAGTGGCTCATGATCAATCACGAGATCATCAAGCTTTGAACCAAGTTGATTTTGTAATTGGACTTTGATGGCTGGCCATGCCAAAGCAACTGTTTGATTGTTCAAGGTGTTGAGGGCTTGGGTGATTTCTTCAGGCAGAAAATGTTCACCATACAATGCCATCATTTGCCCAATTTTTACAATTGAACCTTTTAATTTACCAATTTCTGCGACGAGATATTCAGCCTGATCTTTCATGGCTTTTTTACGCTTTTTCTCTTTTTCTTCTTCACTCGAAAAAATAGAAGTGGCGTTTGATGCTGCCCAACGAGTTCCCGCAAGTAGCGATGCCTTTGCGATAGATAAGCGTCGATCCATAGAAGACGTTTTCAAGTGTTTGAGCTTATCGTTCTGATCTGACATGTAAATTAAATCCTTTAATCAGCAATTCGCAGAAAAATACATTGTAGCTAATTTTAACGTTTCTTAACGTATTAAAATAGTTCAACTTACTGAATATGCAGTAAGCATTTGCAAACTTAAGCAAGATGCCACGTAGACAAGCACATTGGAAAAGAAAACTATAAACGATATTTGATTTTTACCGTATCGTTTTGCATCAATGCCGCTTTATGTTCTTCAATATGTTGATGAATAAGGTGTTGGACAGATTCGTCTTTAAATCCGGCAGCATAACCTTTGACAATAATAATGCTCGGTAAGCTAAAAAATAGGGTACGAGCGTTTTCTAAACTCGGATCAGGGAAAACTTGATGTTCGATCAGCAGTTGCTGAAAAAATGCCTTTTCATTTTGCACGTTTAAAGACTGAGTGTCTTCCCAATAGCTTTGACGCATAGCCATGAGGTTATTGTGCTTATAGCTCATTGGAGCCCCGCATTTAAAATTTAACTGTTTGTATGGGGATGATTTTAAGAAATTAAAGCTTAGGATCAAGTACAAATTGCTAAACAATTGAGCTTGAATTGGTTTTTATTCGTAATTTTTATCTATTAGGTTTTATAGTATGCTGAAGAAAAGCCTAAATTACACATTTCATTTCAGCGAATGTATCAGACCTCATATATACGGTTATGAAATGCTTTCAAGCGGTGAATAATGCCGTATTTTTATTATAAATAGCATTAAAACAAGGTATCATAGGGCGTTTAAAAAATTATGAATTGGAGACGCCTTAAGTGGATCGACCGACTATTAGCCCTGAACATTTACAGGAAGCAGCTGAAAACCTATCTACAATTCGTGATTATATCCGCTTTGGGGTAACAGCTTTACGTCAATATGATGCCCACTTAGGACAAGGTACAGAAGACTATTTTGCTGAAAGCTCAGCATTGGTTTTACAAACGTTATCTCTAGATTGGAATGCAGATGCGGAAATCTTAGATGCGAAATTATTGCCAAGTGAAGTTGCAGAATTTTTAGCATTGTTAGAACGTCGTATTAATGAAAAAGTTCCGACGTCTTATTTACTAAACTTGTCATATTTCTTTGGTAAGCCATTTTATGTCGATGAACGTGTACTGATTCCACGTTCTCCAATCGCGGAATTGATTGAAAACCGTTTTGCGCCATATTGCTTAGGTGAAAATGGCGAAATGGGTGCTGCGGTTAATAATCTACCTGAAAATGCCAATCCAAAAACTCCTCAGCGCATTTTAGATATGTGTACGGGTTCGGGTTGTATCGCGATTGCTTTAGCATATGCATTCCCAGACGCTGAAGTTGATGCAACAGATTTATCTAAAGATGCGCTTGAAGTGGCACAAATTAACTGTGAACACCACAATAAACAATATCAAGTGGCTTTACTTGAGTCTGATTTATTCGCCAAAATTCCAGCAGAAAATCAATATGATTTAATCGTGTCGAATCCACCGTATGTGGATGCTGAAGACATGGCAGATTTACCAGAAGAATTCCACCATGAACCTGAAATGGCGCTTGCTGCGGGTCAAGATGGTTTGGATCTTGTCCGTAAAATGTTGGCACAAGCTGCAGATTACCTGACTGAAGATGGCTTAATTGTGATCGAAGTGGGTAACTCAGAATGGGCAATGCGTCAAAACTTCAATACCGTTGATTTTTACTGGTTACAGTTCCAAAAAGGCGGTACAGGTATCTTTGCATTGACTGCTGCTCAATGCCGCGAATACCGAGATTTATTTATTCAATCTGTTCAAGCATAAGGAGTCGTTTGACATGGCAGGTAATAGTATAGGGCAGCTCTTCCGTGTAACGACTTGTGGTGAATCTCATGGCGTTGGTTTGATGGCCATTGTGGATGGGGTTCCACCGGGTATTGAACTGACTGAAGCCGATTTGCAAAAGGATCTGGATCGTCGTAAGCCGGGCACATCTAAGTTTGCGACTCAGCGTAAAGAACCCGATGAAGTTGAAATTATTTCAGGCGTATTTGAAGGCAAAACAACCGGTACATCGATTGGTCTTTTGATCCGTAACACAGATCAAAAATCAAAAGATTATGGCAACATCGCGCAAACCTTCCGTCCGGGTCATGCAGACTATACGTATACACATAAGTATGGTTTCCGTGATTATCGTGGTGGTGGTCGCTCGAGTGCTCGTGAAACTGCGATGCGTGTTGCTGCGGGTGCGATTGCTAAAAAATTCTTGTTTGAGAAATTCGGCATAGAAATTCGTGGTCATGTAACCCAAATTGGTACCGAAAAAGCAGAGAAATTGGACTGGAATGAAGTTCCAAATAACCCATTTTTCTGTGGTGATGCAGATGCTGTCCCACGTTTTGAGGCTCTCGTAACTTCACTTCGTGAACAAGGAACGAGCTGTGGCGCCAAACTGGAAATTATTGCGACGCAAGTGCCAGTCGGTTGGGGCGAGCCTGTATTTGATCGTTTAGATGCAGATATTGCACATGCCATGATGTCTATCAATGCCGTAAAAGGTGTTGAAATTGGTGATGGCTTTGGTGTTGCTGAGCAGTTTGGTCATGAAACCCGTGATGAGTTAACTACGGATGGTTTCT
The DNA here is from genome assembly GCF_003268405.1 of Acinetobacter sp. CFCC 11171. Taxonomy (NCBI): domain Bacteria; kingdom Pseudomonadati; phylum Pseudomonadota; class Gammaproteobacteria; order Moraxellales; family Moraxellaceae; genus Acinetobacter; species Acinetobacter sp. CFCC 11171. The sequence goes on from NZ_LQXP01000006.1 coordinate 11,913, forward strand.
TGGCAAACCATGCGGGCGGCATTTTGGGCGGTATTTCGAGTGGTCAAGACATTCGTGTTGCGATCGCCTTGAAACCAACAGCTTCCATTACTACGCCGGGTAAAACCATTACGATTAATCGTGAAGATACAGATGTGTTGACCAAAGGTCGCCATGATCCTTGTGTCGGTGTTCGCGCGACACCAATTGCAGAGGCGATGTTAGCAATTGTGCTCATGGATCACTTCATGCGTAACCGTGCACAAAATGCAGACGTTATTGCACCATTTGCTCCAATTGAACCCAAGTGAGGAAACAAAGCGCCGCTTTGTTCCGATGCGGTTGGTGAATAGCGCTAGCGAGCTACACTGATGAGCAAATTGCATAAAAAACCAGACAATTGTCTGGTTTTTTTATTTCAGTAAAATAGCCCTATGAAAATAAATAGATAAAAAATATGAATATAAGACATGCTTTACTTGAAGATATTCAGCAGCTCGAAAGCTTAATAAATATAGCCTATCGGGAAAATCATCCCAAGAGTTGGACCACGGAACATCATATTGTTCGAGGAAATCGAATAAATGTGTCTCAACTCAGTCAACTCTTACAAAAAAGGGATTTTCATTTATATGTGATTGAGTCGGTACATGCGCAGATCAAGGGGGGTATTGGTATTCAAATGCAGGGGATGAGCTGTGAAATTGGTCATTTTCCAATTCATCCAAATGAGCAAGCTCAGGGCTTAGGAAAAAAATTATTGCAATTTGCAGAACAACAAGCGATGTTGATTGAACCCAATGTTGAAGAATTTGTCATGTATGTGATTGATCGGCGTTTAGAATTAATAAAATATTATCAACGACGTGGCTATAACATAACAGATGAAAATCAAGCCTATCCTCTTCATCTAGAAGTAGGTCAACCGATATGTGAACTGACAATTAAACAATTAATTAAACGAATAAAATAAAGATCATGTGATGCATTTGATTAATTTATAAGATGAGATGAATAAAAAATCCCAAAAGAAAACATACACTAACTTCTGGGATTTTTATTTTAGACTATTTGGTCTTAAGAATAAGCACGTAAAAATAGACGATAGGCATCTGAAGATTTTTGGTTTTTTAACATATAGTGTGCGGTTTCACCTTGGTTGGTATTCATAATCACAGCAATATTTTTTGCGTCCCGAAATTTTTTAAGCACAGCATCTGGGATCATCACGGTATTAGAAGAATCAATCACATTTGAATTATCTAAGCGACGATAATTTGTTTGACCAATTGCAGGATAAGACAAAACTTTGCCGTCAATCACAAAAGATATTTCACTCATATCAAGCTGCTGTTGATCATAAGAATGCAGTGAAAGTGCATACTCACCTTTGTTTTTTTGCCAATCAATTGCAAGTTCAGGACATTTTTGCCCAGCTTCACATAGTAACTGACCCCGAGTAATGGTTCGTTGGATCACTTTGCTGTTTTCAACAGTATTCACACCATTTAGCTTCAAGGTTCTTGTTTCAGGTTTATTTTTAGGTACGGTAATACAACCCGTGAGTAGTAGGAGTGTAAATCCTAGAACTAAAAAATTTTTCATGCGTATTTCCATGTTAGCGTTATTTTTATGAGCAATATTTATTTTGGTACATATTCACACAGAAAAACAAAAAAGTAAAATACATCACACTTTTCTAGTTTTGTTCGAGCACTGCTTTGATATAAGTGGTTGATATTCAAATAAATAATATTTTTCAGTGATGTTAAGCGAACTTCATAGAAATTTAGATATCTTAAGCAAAATCTGTGATTTCGCGCTATCAATCTGCTCGGGATTGGTTTGTCGAGATAATTGTTCACGTGGTTTTTCACCTAAAAAATATTTGATCCGTTCGGCATTTGCACCTGATGGATGGGGAAGTCCAGCTAAAATCTGTTGATCATTTAAATAGCCTAAGCTGCTTACATAATTTAAAACCTCATCTACACCTTTGCCTAGCGGGATATAAATTGCGTTAGGAAGCTGTTGGACCATAGGAATAAAATAATCATCAATATGTTGTTTTAATAATTCATTTTTTAGCATTGCAGGTGTTGAGCCAGCATAATTTTTTCCATTGACCAAAATGCATTGCTGTAAAACCGAGCACATTTGCACCTTATCTTGATGAATGCTAAATAGCTCAGCAGTGGTCTGTATGCCTAATTGATTGTGTAATCCAATATGATCTAGCAGTTGAGTTAAATTTTTGCGAATAGGGCCACTAAAAGCACCACTATTCTTGGCAAGTTTAAGAATGTTTTCCTCAGATACTTGCTGTTCTAAGCCGACCTTTGCTGCGATTAATGAATTACGCCATTGTTGTTGGCCTGGGCAGATGCCGACGATGACCACTTTTGCATCATGATTTATGGCCTCGAATGGTGCATAAAAACTTTGAACAGGCCCCAGAGTCTTAAGAAGGAGTAAATCACTTTGGGTTAATTCTTCAATAGAATGTGTTTTGATCACAGATGCAAAGCGAGAGAAAAGCGTAGAATCCGACATAAAACTTCAATCTTTCTAGTTATAAATTTCATTTAATATTTTAAACCTTTATTTTAAAGATGAAGTATTTAGGTTTAGAAAAAATGATTTTAAATTTATAACCTAACAACTTAAATCGATATAAAAATAATATTTAACAATATTGACCCAAATAGGACTTGAGATTTGGTACAAATATTGCTCATATCTAACTAAGGCAATACCAAGATGAATGCCGAATAAAAATGAATGGATGATTGCAGGAGAGAAGCACAGATCGTGCTCGCCGAAGGAGCAAGTTCCCCCAGGAAACTCTCAGGCAAAAGGACTGTAATCATATAAAAAATCTGGAGAGAAGTAGGCCGGATCTACTCACCGAAGGGGAAGGTTCACATTGCTTCGCAAGGAACCAAAGCTCTCAGGTACCAATGACAGATGGGGCGAACATAGGAAATATAATTTCCAAGGAGCCTATATGTGTCATATTGTTGTGATTGGTGCAGGTATTACTGGGGTAACGACAGCTTACGAACTCGGATTACTCGGCTATCGTGTCACTGTGGTTGATAAACATCTTTATCCTGCGATGGAAACGTCGTTTGCCAATGGTGGTCAATTATCAGCGTGTAATGCTGAGGTCTGGAACCAAAAAGCAACGGTGGTGAAAGGCATCAAATGGATGTCACAAAAAACCGCGCCATTATTATTAAATCCAAGTTTTAATCTACACAAATATTCATGGCTCTTTGAGTTTATGGGACATATTAAAGATTATCGTGAAAATACTCACGAGACTGTACGTCTCGCATTGATGGCACGTCAGCGTTTATTTGAAATAGCTGAGCATGAAAACTTACAGTTTGATTTAGAAAAACGCGGCATTTTACATTTCTTTCATAATCAACATGATTATGAGGTAGCGACTCAAGTTAATAATATGCTCTGTGAGGGTGGTTTAGAGCGTCATCCTGTGACATTAGCTGAAATCCGTGACATTGAGCCTAGTCTGACAGGTGAATACTATGGAGGCTTTTATTGTCCGGGTGATGCCACTGGAGATATCCATAAATTTACAACGCAGCTTGCCAAAGCAACGGAACGCTTTGAAGTGAAATATATGTGGGGTTTTGAGGTGACTGACTTTGAACATCATGCAAAAGGTGTCAATGTTCAGTTAAAAGCCAGTGATGAAAATATGGAACATCCTGATGCTGATACCATACTTGAAGCAGATGCTGTGGTGGTCTGTGGTGGCGTAGGTAGTTATGAACTTGCGCATAAACTCGGTGACCGCGTAAATGTCTATCCAGTCAAAGGATATTCAATCACCATAAATTTAAATGATGAACAAAGTCAGGCCAATGCGCCTTGGGTAAGTCTGTTGGATGAAAGTGCCAAAATTGTGACTTCACGCTTAGGTGCAAATCGACTACGTGTTGCAGGCACGGCAGAGTTTAATGGCTATAACCGAGATATTCGTGCAGATCGCATTCAGCCCTTAATTGATTGGTCGAATCGTAATTTTAACTTATCAACAGAACATGTGGTACCGTGGGCGGGTTTACGACCAATGATGCCCAATATGATGCCTGTGGTACATGCTGGTAAGCGAGATCATATTTTCTATAATACTGGGCATGGTCACCTTGGATGGACCTTATCTGCGGCAACAGCTGCAATGATCAGCCAGCAAGTGCAGCAAAGACATCCGATTTAACTGACATATTGTAGACATCAAAAAAGCTCAATGTTGAGGCTTTTTTGTATTTTTCTAAGTCATTCGAATTTGGTCTTAATCATATAAACGATAAATCCCTGCAAAACGTTCACAGCCTTTTTGTTCAGTTTTTACTGAGAGTAAGGCTTTACTGTAATTGAACTGATATTTGCAGTCGTGTTCATTATCGGTGATTTGATTTTTTTGTTCGGGTGTTGTGTAAGCTAAAAATGGAATGGTTTGTGTTTCAACTCGATTGTTCGGATTACGATAGGCAATGCCTTCTATTTTGATGCTGTCTTTGCCCAGTTGATGTACCTTTAAATGTACAGGTGATGTCGCAAAATGGCCATTTTCAAATTTAAGATAATGCTGCGTTAAGCTTTGGTTCATTGAGGTATAAATATTCAAATCTTCATGGCGAAGCTCAAATTGTTGTTTAAAACACTCCAAGTTTTTGCATTGCTGAACTCGGCTATACCATAATTTTTGCGTATCTATCAGTAAGCGTATTGGGGCATCGGTAATCAACTGCGCTGTTAAAAAAAGCCCATCTAGCTTTTCACGCTGTTCTTTAAAACGGTCAGAACAATAATTTTTTTTTTGCCTGAGTATTGGCATGATCGCAGTTAATTTTTTCTGCATGCGTAAACGTCGCTAGGCCAGAACCTATGAGCAGAACCAGTCCGAATTTTTTGATGATATTTATTTCAGTTTTCAACAGCATGATCGCTTATACTTTCACTATGTTGCGCTTGCCCACACTATAGCGAAATAGAAAGCGTGAATACAAGATTTCAATCATTATTTTCTCAAGGAACTCAAGCATGATAGCTCAAATTCGTATCGGTCAGGGCATGGATGTACATGCATTTGAAGAAGGTGACTTTGTAACGCTTGCTGGTGTTCAAATTCCACATACACATGGACTCAAAGCACATTCAGATGGTGATGTGGTACTGCATGCGCTTTGTGATGCATTATTAGGTGCTTTGGCACTTGGAGATATTGGTCAGCATTTTCCAGATACAGATCCAAAATTTAAAGGTGCCGATAGTCGAGTACTTTTAAAACACGTCTACCAAATGATTTTAGATCGTGGATATGTACTTAATAATGCTGATATTACCGTGGCTTGTGAGCGCCCTAAACTAGCAAAACATAATTTAGAAATGCGTCAAAGTATCGCAGATGTTATGGATGTTGAAGTTACACAAATTAGCATCAAAGCGACCACCACCGAAAAATTAGGGTTTACTGGTCGCCAAGAAGGTATTCTTTCTACTGCAACAGTACTGATTTCTCACGCAAAATGATCTGGATGGATCAGTGCATGTTGTAAATCTTGAGTTGCTTTACGGCCTTGAAGTTGTAAGGCAACCGCATGGATTAAACCTGTCCATGTTTCATTGGGTTCCCAAATTTGATGCATCAAATCTTGAGCCTTTGGCATATCAACATCCATATAGTATTGACGATATAAATACATCAAACTGCTGACACGGAAGTTTTTCGCACAGTGTAGCCAAACCGTTTGACCTTGAACCAAATGGTCAATCATATCGAGTACTAAAAGGCATTGATCATCTGAAGGGGTATCCCAAGAGATCGGAACTTGGATATAGTTCAGGCCTAGATCTAGGCAAATGCGGTCTTCATGCTCGATATGATTGGATGCATCGGTCAGTGCTAAATTGATAACCGTTGAAACACCATATTCTTTGATCGTTTGAAGCTCAGAAGGAGATGGTTGACCGGACGTTAATAAGTGTTCATGTATATATTGGAAGTTTTCAATGTGACTTAACGCATTTTCGATTTCATTCATCTGACAAATAATCCTTCAAAGTAAAACGCCATCTCGAAGATGGCGTTTTTCATTCACTTAGCGTGTCGGTAACACGTCTTTAAGTGCTTCATGCATCTCTAACAAGACTTTTTCAGTCGTATCCCAATCGATACAGCCATCAGTCACTGATTTACCATATTCGAGGTCACAGAGGTTGGCAGGAATATCCTGACGACCACCTTTTAAGTGACTTTCAACCATAATACCCACGATTGACTTGTTTCCGTCAAGGATTTGTTCAGTAATATTTTTGAGAACAAGGGGTTGTAGGTACGGGTCTTTGTTTGAGTTTGCATGACTGGTATCAATCATGATTTTGCCACTAACTTTTGCTTTGGCTAATGCCGCTTCGGCATCTGCAACAGAACCTGCGTCGTAGTTTGGTTTACCGTTACCGCCACGAAGTACAACGTGTGCATATGGGTTACCACTGGTACGAATAACTGAAACTTGACCTTGGTCGCTTAAGCCCAAGAAGCTATGACCATGTTTAACAGATTGCATGGCATTGGTCGCAACGGTTAAACCGCCATCTGTACCATTTTTAAAGCCAACTGGTGAAGAAAGGCCAGAAGACATTTCACGATGTGTTTGGCTTTCAGTGGTACGCGCACCAATCGCTGACCAAGAGATAAGATCTTGGTAGTACTGTGGTGAGTTTGGATCGAGCGCTTCAGTTGCACAAGGCAAACCTTTTTCATTCAATTCAAGTAAAAGTTTACGACCAATACGTAAGCCTTTTTCGATGTTGAAAGAATCGTTCATGTCTGGGTCATTAATCAGACCTTTCCAACCCACAGTGGTACGTGGTTTTTCAAAATACACACGCATCACGACATAAATCGTATCTTGGATTTTGGCACTTAAAACTTTTAAACGGTCAGCATAATCATGTGCAGCGACTGTGTCGTGAATTGAACATGGACCAATGACAACAAAAAGACGTTTGTCATTTCCATCTAAAATATTACGTACAGTTTCACGGCCCTTAAGGACTGTTTGATAGGCAGTTTCAGTCAGAGGTAGCTCTTTTTTTAGTTCTGCAGGAGTAACAAGTGGCTGAATGCTTTTTACATTCACGTCATCAATGTCGTTTTGGGTAATAGAATTTGACTGTAAAGTATTCATTGCCGTCACTGGTTTGATTATACAAAAGGTTGTTTCGTGAGCTGAATATAACATGAATATAGCATTCAAATGTTATAAAAAAGATCAATAAGTCTCTGAAAAAAAAGTGATGAATCGGGCAGTTAATTTAAACCTGCTGACTATTCACCGTCGGTGCGATCAACATTGCAGTTGTTGGTTTTTCGACAGGTTTTGATTTTACTGGATTAATGATGAAATTCATGCCTAAAACAAACAAGGTAATGCCTAAGACTTTACGAATAACTTTTTCAGGTAAACGTGAGCTGATCAAAGTTCCGACAACAATCGCTGGAATAGAACCCACCAATAACCAACCCAATAAATGAAAATCGACATTACCTGAGCTCATATGACCCAAGCCTGCAACCAGTGTAAGAAGCACGGCATGTACGACGTCAGAGCCGATAATACGAATCATCGGTAAGTTCGGGAACATAAGAACCAAAGCCATAATACCGAAGGCACCTGCACCAACAGACGATAGGGTAACGAATACGCCTAAAATAATCCCCATGATGATGATATATACACGCTTATTTTTAGCTTGGAAATTGATACGCTCCAGATCAGCACTCATATCATCCAACTGATCAGTTTTTCGAAATTTATTAAAGAATTTTTCGATATGACCACGGAAAATAATTGAGATCCCTGTAATCGTCAGCATAAAACCCAAAAACATGGTTAATACCGTTTTGTAATGTGTCGATTGGCTCAGATAGTTTTCCAGTACCCAATGGGTCGCAAAAGACGCAGGGATACTGCCGACTGCAAGCCAAATGACAATGGTCCAAACGATATTCATTTTACGGGCATGGACTAAAGAACCACAAAATTTTGAAATTGCGGCATAAAGCAAGTCCGTACCAATTGCAATGTGAGGCTCAATTTTATATAGGCTAATTAATATTGGGGTCATGAGAGAGCCACCACCAACACCGGTAATACCTACGCAGAAACCTACAATTACACCTGCCAGAATGAACTCTAAAGGACCGACCATCGCTGAATGCCAAATATCAAAAAACGTGCATATCTTATGACTAATTGATATAAGTCGTTGTCTCGATTAGTGATTTGCTTGTGAAAAAAATAGATAAAGAATGTTTTTAATTTTGAAATAAATGAATTTTATCTAAACTAAGTTATTGATTATGGTTTTCTCAAGTAGTTAATAGTTCAAATGGAGATTATGCTGCAGTGAAATCATAAATTTTGAATATAAGGCTTTGAATATCTGAAGTGGATATCCAATACCTAAATGCACTGTAGGTTTTCAATTCTAAGCTTTTGATTTGTTATTTATCGATATATGCAACAGTGTATATAGATTCCACTGCTGCTAAGTCTCATACTCCTTAAAAAGATAAGGTTTCGCCATTATTCGAATATGAGTAGAAGGACAAAAACTAGACATTTTAAACATGCGTCAGAACTACCTATTGTCACTTGGTCAAAAAATTAAAGACTGCGATGTGGGGCTGAATTGCTCGAATTGACAGATTATTCGATTGATAAAATTGCGGAAAGCACGGGTTTTAAAACCGAAGTGCTATTTCGTAAATTGTTTAAGAGTAAATACGGTAGAAATCAGAACCATTGGTATAAAAAATTTTAGTTAGTAGCTAAGCACAGTGAGGAATATTTCTAAAATGGTGAATTAAAGCTGTGCAGCTTTTTTCAGGAAATCTATTAACTTTGTGAAGGACTCGTATAGAATCTATAGCTAAAGAACATTGAGTTAAAAGGATAGACTTTTGCAAAATCGGAAACTGAAAATTGGCATCGTGGTTGGGGAAGTATCCGGGGATACATTAGGCGCCAAGCTTATCCGTAGTTTTCGAGAGCAAGGGATCGATGCGGAATTTGAAGGCATCGGTGGTCCGCAAATGATTGCAGAAGGCTTTAACAGCTATTATCCGATGGATATTTTATCAGTGATGGGGATCGTTGAAGTCTTAAAAGATATTAAAAAACTCTTTGCTGTACGTGATGGTCTGGTTGAAAAATGGACTGAAAACCCTGTCGATGTTTTTGTAGGGATAGATGCACCGGATTTTAATTTGCGTTTATCTAAGAGCATGAAGCAAAAACAGCTACCAATTAAAACAGTGCAATATGTCAGCCCTTCAGTGTGGGCATGGCGACAAGGCCGTGTGCATGGCATCAAGGCGAGTATCGATTTAGTCCTTTGTTTATTTCCTTTCGAAAAAGCGTTTTTCCAAAAATGGCAAGTTCCGGCTGCATTTGTCGGACACCCATTGGCAAGTCAGTTGCCTTTAGATAATCCACTTGTTGCGGCTAAACACGAGTTAGGCTTAGATGAGCATCAAAAACATATTGCATTACTTCCGGGCAGCCGTCGCGGTGAAATTGAGCGTTTGGGGCCTTTGGTACTGTCTGCCGCACAGATTTTGACGGAGCAGCATCCAGACTATGTGTTCCTGATTCCTGCAATTAATGATGCACGTAAACAGCAAATTGAATTGTTGCTCAAGCAGTACCCTGAAGCATTACAAGCCAAAGTTCGCTTGATGGAAAACACCGATACCGAATCTAAAATTGGCCGTCAGGTGATGAACGCATCGAATATTGTCGCTTTGGCTTCGGGTACAGCGACTTTAGAAGCGATGCTTTTACACCGCCCAATGGTGACCTTTTATAAGTTAAATTGGCTGACCTATCATGTGGTGAAATTGCTGATCAAAATTCCGTATTATTCATTGCCAAATATTATTGCGGGCAAAAAGGTGATTCAGGAACTCATCCAACATGATGCAACGCCTGAAAATTTAGCAGCAGAAATTGAAAGCTTGATGGATGTTGAAAAATCGCAAATTCAAGTGATGCAGCACATCACCATGCATAAACAGCTGCTTTCAGGTAACAGTGAAAACCCTGTGGAAGCGATTTTAAAGCTTTTAGATTAAACCTTTAAGGTGACTCAGTTTTTGCGAGTTGATGCTGCTGTCGATACTGGCTCGGTGTTAGATCATAAAACTTTTTAAAAGTTTGGCTAAATGCTGTTTCAGATGAGTAACCGATACGATGGGCAATTTGCTGAATAGTCAGTTGCCCCGTTTGTAAGTGCTGTGTTGCCAGTCGCAAACGATGTTGCTGCAAATAGGCGAGTGGTGATTCACCGAGCATTTGAGTAAATAAACTGGCAAATTTAGAACGTGACATGCAACATTGTTCTGCCAAGCTTTCGACGGTCCAAGCATGCTGTGGTCGTTCATGAATCGCGGCCAAAGCGTTGGATAATTCAGGATGACTCAAGGCATGCAACCAACTGCTTGAATCTGACAAGGCTGCAATATAATCACGCACACATTCGATAAATAAAATACTCACCAAATGATCCAAAATTTTGTCGCGGCCTGGACGGATTTGATGCGCTTCAACTGCCAGAAAATGTAAGCCAATTTGCAACCATTCCGGTGCGGTACTGCTCATGATATGTGGTGTATGTAACAGCGTGGGGAGTGCATTCACTAAGGGCTTTGCCATAATGCTGTCGACATGCCCACGGATCGCCAGTACAAACAATTCTTCTGCTTCATGAGACTCAGCATAATTTAATTCAATGGTTTTATTTCGTTGCTCTTGAAACAATGACGTGATGTTTATTGACTCGACCAAGACATCAGACTGTATAGATTTGCAGTAATGATTTTGCCCTGAGGGAATAAGGCAAAGATCGCCAGCTTCGAGTAAGACCTGCTCTTGATCTATATGTACAACACACTGACCTTGAATCACTACATACGCAACCATGGCATTGTGATCTTGAAAATGAAAAGCCCAAGGATGCTTTGATCTCAAATAAATATATTCAGATCGGTGGAGATGAATATCATCAAAAATTTTACTTAAAGCATCCATATTTCAAATATTTACTCATATTAATTTTCTATTTATAGATGGTCACTATGTGTTTAAAGGTCAACATTTATCCTTAAATGCCAAAGACGATCACATAGTTTTTTTGGACGCTTAAAACTGTTCTGGCTGCCCTTATTTTACGAATATAAACACAGAAGAAGTAATTAAGGAAGTCTAGCGCATGAATGCACCAGTAAAATTAAATGAACAGCAGCTCGCTCAGTTAGAAAGCAAAATCGGTAGTGTTTTAGATAAAAAACGTTATGGTTGGCTATTGAGTCCAGGTTTACCAGTCATTGGTATGGGGATCTTGGCGGGTTATCATTTTGGTCCAAAACCGACAAAAAAACTATTTGCCATGGGCGGGCCGCTTCTACTGCATGTCATTATTCCTGCACTGGATGCACTGATTGGTGATGATGCCAATAACCCGACAGATGATGACATTAAAGTTTTAGTGAATGATCCCTATTATGATCGTATAGTCAAACTATTTATTCCACTGCAAATGGCAGCGAATGCTTTTGCAGGCTATGTGGTTACCCGTAAAGATGTTTCATTATTAGATCAACTTCTACTTGGGATTTCGATGGGTGCCATCAATGGCGTCGGTGTAAATACAGCACATGAACTTTGCCATCGACCACATAAAAAAGACCATTATTGGGCACATGCGACTCTCGCACCATTAGGTTATAGCCATTTCCGCATTGAACATCCTTATGGACACCATAAACGTGCGGCAACGCCTGAAGATCCTGCATCTTCAAAAATGGGCGAAACCTTTTATGAGTTTTGGCCACGCACTGTATTTGGTGGAATTAAATCGGCGGTGCAGATTGAGAAACAACGTTTAAAACGTAAAGGTTTAAGTTTCTTTTCGAAGGAAAATGAACTGTTTCATGGTTGGGCGATGAGTGCAGGTTTTCATGCATCGATGCTGAAAATGTTTGGTAAAGGCGTGACACCGTATTTAGTTACACAGGCCTTTTATGGAATCAGCCTTTTTGAAATTATTAATTATATTGAACATTATGGCCTGAAGCGTGAGCAAAAAACGGATGGAAGTTATGCGCGCACCATGCCTGAACATAGTTGGAATAATAATAATATTGTGACCAATCTATTTTTGTATCAATTACAACGACATTCAGATCATCATGCTTATCCGACTCGTCCATTTCAGGCATTAAGACATTTTGATGAAGCGCCAGAGTTGCCTAGCGGCTATGCCACTATGCTAATTCCTGCTTTAGTACCCTCTATTTGGTTTAAGATGATGGATAAACGTGTCTATGATCACTATCAAGGTGATTTAACTAAAGCCAATATTCATCCTAAACGTCGTGCAAGTATTTTTAAAAAGTTTGCAGTTTCAGACGTTTAAATCGAATACCTAATGAGAAGAATCCCAAGCTTGTTTGCTTGGGATTCTTTATTGTGCTTAATTTTAAAACTTCAAAATCTAAAAATGATTGTTTTCAATGGGACGCTGTTTAAGACCACCAATAGCGCAAAATGTGGAAAAAAATCGGTGCAGAAAAGCAGATTGAATCAATTCGGTCGAGCATGCCACCATGGCCTTGGATGAGTTGTCCCCAATCTTTTACACCACGATCACGTTTAATGGCTGACATGACCAGACCACCAAAGAAACCGAATATACAAACAATAAAGCCAATACATGCAGCCTGTAGATAACTAAAGGGTGTAAGCCATGACATAGCCACGCCTAGTGTAGTGGCTAAAGCAATGCCTCCGATTAATCCTTCAACGGTCTTAGATGGTGAAAGTATCGGTGCGACTTTGTGTTTTCCAAATAGCTTGCCACAGACATATTGCAAGACATCGGAGGCTTGTACCACCATGATCAGCCAGATCGCTAGCCAAATTTTTTCACCTTCAAATCCTGGAAGTTTGAGGTTTAATAGCGCAGGTACATGCGAAATACAGAATACGCTGATCATCAGTCCCCATTGAATTTTTGAGCTACGCTCCAAAAATCGCGTGGTATCTTCAGCTTTGAGTGTAGCGATAGGGATAAGAAGAAACACATACAGCGGAATAAAAATAGAATATAGCCCATACCAATCGATATACACCAAGTAATACTGGTAAGGAATGACAAAATAAAAAGCGATCAGCAAAGGAAGATAATCACCGCGACGGGTTGGGAGCAAGCTGATAAATTCACGTAAAGCAAAGAGTGAAATCAACGCAAACAGGATCACAAAGGCAATTTTGCCTAATGAAATTGCTACACCAAGTACCAACAACATGACCCACCATGCATTGATCCGCGCATTTAAATTGTCGATGACCGGTGCAGGTGCATAACCCGCTTTAAATTTTAGTATTGAGCCAATGGTTGAGGCAATAATCAAAATAATCGCAAAGATACCAAACAATACATAAGTCATTTGCGCATTGGTGAATTCCATTATTGATACTCCAATGCTTTTAATTTGAGTAATTCTTCCTGAGCGTAGTTTAAAAACGCGGATTTACTCTGTTCATTATGAACTTCTAAAGGCTTACCAAAAATAACGGTAGATAATAATGGCAATGGTATAACCGCGCCTTTAGGCATGACACGTTTTAAATTTGAGATCCATACCGGTACGATTTCAACATCTGGAAATTGATTTTTGAGATGAAATAAGCCGCTTTTAAACTCTAATAATTCAACGTCATCATTTAAATTTCGAGTACCTTCAGGAAAGAAAATAATCGAGTCACCTTGCGCTAATACGATTTTGATCGGTTCTAAGGGATCTTGATTTTGCTCTCGATTTCGCTGAATAGTGACACCAGTAAACGTGTCTTGAATGAGAAAACGCCGAAAGCCATCTTTTAACCAATAATCCGAAGCCGCTACAGGACGCGTCTTCCGTCTGAGATCTGTCGGCAGTGATGACCAAAGCAAAATAAAGTCGATATGGCTATTATGATTTGCATAATAAATACGCTGTTTCATAACCGGTTTGCACCCGACCCACAGACTCCGCGCGCCCGTGAGCAGCCGCGCACCACGACGAGTGAGAAAGGCAATATAGCGAGCAATTGAACGGCTTAAAAAATTACCTTTCATTGGTGAGTGAGCATTCCTTGAAGTGTCTAATGGATTTGGCATGGCTTCAAATTATTGTGAATTATTTATACAGTAAAAATATGCAGATGAATGCGATGTATTGCAAGCAAAGCACAAAGATCTGCCATTTAAATAAAGCCAGACAACCTAACTCACGTAGTTCCCATGCGCGGCCACATTTATTTGTAGGCATTAATTTTAGGTTAATTAAACTTAAGTCCAGCTCTTTGGTGGTTTGTTCTAGGCTTTGGGTTTGGCTGTATTCAGCGACAGTGGCTAAAAGTGCCGAATCAAATTTGATTCTCAGGCTTAAATAATGTTGTATTCCAAGCAAAACTAGACAAATCACTACATATAGCAAATCGAATAGCATCACATTGCCAAACTGGATGATGAGCCAGAGCGTGAGAATCGCTGCCACATACGCTGAGATGAGCAATCCAGTGGTGGATTGCAACAACTTTGACAGCACCACAAGTTGTAAATTCATGGTGCAAGTCCTTTAAGTTTTAAACGATAAGTATTTAAATGTTTTATTTGCGGTGCTTTAAGCACGACCCAAGGGCGGTTATGGCGAATAATCCTTAAAACATCTTCGACTGAATATTCAGGATGTTGTTTCAATAATAATGCGGCCACTACAGCACTACTTCGTGAATATCCCAAAGCACAGAAGACCAAGATGTTTTGTGCTTCATCATTGTTATTAGATTTCAAGAATAGTTCTAAAGACTCTACAGCGTTATGCAGCTGATTGGCCTGTAAAGGAATCAGGTCTAAACTCAAGTGTTGAGCATAGGAGCACTTTGGATAAGTGGGTAATTCTGCGCAACAATCGAGTAAAGCATCATATTGCTGCATGACCTGTTTGGACGGATAGCGACCTAAATAAATATAACTCTGATTGATTTTGATGAGTTTAGAATCTTCAGGATGGCGATAGGTCCAGATTCGGCTATTGATCCAAGCAAATATAAGGTAGGGTGCGAACAGCATTTTTGCAGCAATAGTCATATCACCATGACTGAGTTTTTGAAAAAAACGGGGTCTATTGAATAAATATGCAAACGAAACTAAAAGCAGACTGCTTGCAGGATAAAGCAGCCAAAGCCACCAACCTTTTGCATGTGCGATTGCGCTACAAAATAAGGCAGCAAACAGATAAAGGATACCGATTTTAATGTGTTTTAAGCTTAGCCGACTCTGTATATTTTTAGCCCATGGCGCAGGACAGGACATCGGGAATAGCCATAAACATAAGGCACCGACCAATAAACCTGTTGGGATATCTATAAAATGGTGCTGCCAAGTGGTTAGAACTGAGAGACCGATCAAAAAGGACCAACCATCTACCAGATATTTCAGTTTGCCTGCGCTATGCCGACGGAAAAAATCCCAAAGAATCACCAGTAGCACAATATGCAGAGAGGGTGCTTGATTAAACGGTTTATCAAAGCCCATCAAGACATCAAACCATAGGCCGAAAAAACCTGTGAGTTCGGGGCGTTCAAAGCTAAAACGTAGCGGGAAAATTAAAAAGCAGCTGATTGAAAGGATTTGTGCCGAAAATAGTCGCAGGACATGTTGTTTTAATTCAAACTTATTCCAACAAAGTAATAAAGACAATCCATAGAACAGATCAATCGACCAATAAGGCACAATACTCCATGGCCAAAGTGGAATATATTTTTCCCATTCAAAGACGATAACAGGTACAGACGCTAAACCCGCAGCGTATTGATTGGCAAAACCATAACTTAAGAAGAAAAAAGGTGCTAGAAATGCCAAACACAGTAGGCCGTATTTCCAAGTTCCTGTTTCCGGATCCAGTTTATGCATAAGATTGACCGTCCAAGCTTAAATTTTTTGTGCAACGGAAACGGTGAAAATACCAAACTCATCAATGACTTGATCGACTTTCTTGAAACCGGCTTGCTCAACCAAGGCATCCATCTCGGCTTGTGAGCGCAAACGCATGACCCATGCATCTCCTTGGCGATGTGAGGTCAGGGCACGGGCGATAAACTCTTGTTGCGGATGCCAAATTTGACCCGTGTAGATGAGATAACCATCTTTCTCAATGGCCTGGCTTAAGCCGGATAAGGACTGTCTAAGTAAATCATTATCACTAAATAATTCGTATAAACCTGAGACCACGGCTAGAGTGGGTTTAGGTTCAACACTGGCTAGTGATGTGGTATCAAATGCATCCGCTTCTACAAATTTGGCAATCTGGCTTAAACCTCTTTGCTCAATCATTGCTTGACCCGCTTGTACATTGATCGAGCTATAGTCTCTAAGCAGGATGGATTCAGGCTGCTCAGGCAGTTTTTGTACAGCATCTAAAATATATCGGCCATGGCCTGCAGCAATATCCATAATCCGTACCGCGTGTTGGGCATCATTTAACTTAGAAGCATATTTCGTTAATAGCGCTTCAATATTTTGTTTTCTAACGCGAATACCACGCCAACCAATCGCATTTAAATATTGTCGATCGATGATTTTACCGAGAGCATTTTGGCTTTCTGATTGATCTCGATAGACAAAATCTAAGGTACTGCCGGAGTCATATCCTGTCTCTTCACCAATTTTTAAACCCTTGGAAAAGAAACTACCAATTTTAAGATTTTGTTTGGTTAAGCTCCAAAATGCATGTTTTAAAGAATGTTTTGGAAGCGTTGAACTTAAGGTTTCTGCTACAGCACAGCTCGGGCCAATTTTATCGGCATCTAAAAGTTTAGGTGCGGAATAGGGTTGTTTAAAACATTGTTGAATAAAGCGATGGATTTTATCTGTGGCGATTTTGCGATGTTTTTCACCCAAGGTATCATGATAAAAACCATCTAAGACGTGAAATTCCTTCATTGGATGAGGGAGTTTTTGATAAAACGCCAATTGCGGTTTTTGATGCACCACGTAGTCAGATCCCGAACATAAAACCTGTGTAGGAACAAAAATATTTTGTGCATCTTTAACGATTCGATCTGAGGCTGCATATAGACCCAGCAGCATCCGGACTGATATGGCCCGAGCGATCTGTGGGTCAGTGTTATAACTCTGTGCACGTGCAGTATCGTGGGTCAGCATTTTGGCTTTGACATAACTATTAATAAAAAAGTTGCCAGCGAATTTATTTATGAGTGTTAAGCCAGGTTTTGCAAAAGGCACATAGAGTTTGATGTCAAATGCAGGCGAGGCAAGGCATAAAGCACGGATTTTAGGGGCATAATCATGCACCCATGTCGCGGCTAAAACAGCGCCAACGCTTTGAGTTACAATTGCTATATTTTCTGATCGAATTTGGTAATTTTGTTCTATATGCTGAACAAAATATTGAAGGTCTTGAACGCATGCAGAAAAGCTCGGTGCATCTCCTCGTTCACCAGGAGTATTGCCATGGCCTCGCGCATCCCAAGCGAAAAAATCAAAATCAGGCAAATTCAATTCATCGACCAAATGCGCCATTCGTCCCGAATGTTCATGACCACGATGAAATAAGATCACCGCTTTTTTCTTACGGTTGTTTTTTAAACTTCTATTTTCCCAATGTTGATAAAACAAGGATGTTCCATCATGGCTCGTAAAGGTATGCTGAGTATTGTTATACATTGTGTTGTTCTCAAAATAATGAATCGACTGACGATCTAAACTGAAATTTATTGTGGGTTGATAATGCTATTTTTAATGCGGTTATAAATCGTGATAAATAATAAAAAGATGATAATAATCAAAATACTATTGCAAATAAGAGACAATGTATTTAAACCGAAGTTAAATATAGAAGAAGTCACGATTACGATACAGATGATGCTAAATACAAAAGCACGGTCACTTTTTCCCATTGGACCATCGTAGCGACGTTCTTGACCCACTAATGGCGCCATCACACCTGTATATTCAGCAAGTATGGCGAGAAAACAGGTCAAAATTAGCAGTTCGGCTTGAATAAAAGCAAAACAAATTAAACTAAAATAGAGTGATGAGTCAGAAATCACATCACATAATTCATTATAAAAAGCACCGAGTTTGGATTGTTGGTTGAACTCACGTGCCAGCATGCCATCTATGGCATTGAAGCCCATTCGAATAAGCATCCACACGGGGAAAATCAACAGTAAAATGCCAATACCGTTGTGAGAGAAATAGATATAAATAAAAAATGCCACAGCTAGCGAAATGAACATTGCTAGTAGTGTTACTTGATTTGCTGTAATACCAAGATGATGAAGTGATTTAACCAAAGGTCGAAGCAGGTTTTGAAATGCAGGTTTAAGTTGATAGATCGAAGGCATATTATTGTTATAGCGGTATGATTTGCATGAATTTTATACGCTTGATGCTTAACATAACAAGAATTTGAATGTTAAAGATTGTCACAGGCCTCACGATTCGCCTGTATAACGCATTAAATTTTCTTGTGTAGTACTTGCGACTAATTTTCCATCTTGCCACATTTGCCCATGAGTAAGCCCACGTGATTGAGAGGTTCGGGTGGTATTCATGTCATAGAAAACCCAATCATCCACCCGAAAGGTATGATGAAAATACATCGAATGATCAAGACTAGTTGCGATGAGTTCAGGAGACAGATAATTTAAACCATGTGTTTTGAGCGCCGCAGAATATAAATTATAGTCTGAATAGTATGCTGCAATGGCCTGATGTATATGAAGTTGGTCAAATTGTGCATCCAAGCCATCATGGAGTTTTAAATATTCTGCATATTGATTTTGATTTAAGACAGAAGCTTGACCGGACGGTGGCAAATCTGTCAGCACGTATTCAATTGGTTTAGATATAAGCTGAAAAGGCTGTAAAAATGTGGCCAGATATTCAGGTGAAATAGATGATTGGATTTGCGCTTTATAGAATTGTTCTTCTTTGAGCATACTTGGTGGAAACTGTTGGATCAGATCTGATTCGGGTATTTGATACTCCATGCCCGTTTCATTTTTCATATAGGACAACATCACCATATATATTGGTTTGCCATGCTGTATGGCGGTCACTTGTCGTGTAGAAAAACTATGGCTATCACGTAAATTTTCGACTTTAAATAAGACGGGCTGATTTGCATGACCCGCAGAAATAAAGTTGGCATGTAAAGAGTGAAGTGGGAGTGTGCAGGTATAGGATGCACTGACTATGCTCTGAGCAAGTAATTGCCCACCAAAAATATGGTCACCAAACAGAGGTTTGCTCTGTGCCAAAAAGTAGCCCTGATCTTTGGGCACTACAGATAATAATTGGATGAGGTCTTGAGTCAGCGTTGTCATATTTTTTTAAAATTTTAGCTTTGTTTAAATGTATTCAACTCAAACTTATTGCACAAGTCGTGTTCATGAAAAATATAAAAGTGTTCGCCGGTCTTTCTAGAATAGGCTTATAATCGAGTTTTCCTAGTTGTCCGAATGGAATGACGAAAAAGCAATGACACCTGCATGTAAACTCTTAAAATCTAATAAAATCGACTTTACAATTCATGAATATGACCATGACCCAGAAGCAAAAAGTTTTGGTTTAGAAGCTGCGGAAAAACTTGGTTTAACTGTCGAAGAAGTGTTTAAAACCTTGCTGGTTACGGACGATAAAAATTACTTTGTTGCCGTATTGCCAGTGGAATATCAGCTGAATTTGAAAAAAAGTGGCCACAGCATTTGGCTGTAAAAAACTAAAAATGGCAGACCCAAAGGATGTAGAGCGTTTAACCGGTTATTTGGTAGGTGGTATTAGTCCAGTTGGACAGAAAAAACGCTTAAAAACTGTGATCGATGCTTCTGCACAGAACTTAGCTAAAATCTATGTGAGTGGTGGTAAGCGTGGTTTGGATATTGGTTTAAAACCCGAAGATTTAGCAAAAGTTTTGGGCGCAAACTTTGCTGATGTGATAGATGTCTAAATGCGTTTTTGCCTACTTAAATTTAAGTGAATTTAGAGGGAATACCTTCCACTTCACAATCTATAAAATAACAAAAGTCGCATTGAGCGGCTTTTTGCTTGATGACGCATCAAGTGTCACGGATTTATTGGACATGGTGCAGCTTTTTATATTGGATATACAGGGTACTAAATTTAGGATTGTAGGCTAAATTTGATTATTAGTAGGTATATATATGGTGCTTCTTGAATTGATATGAGAAATACCGAGCGCGCAGAAATTGATGCCAGATTTGATGTGAAATGAGGGTTGGCAGCTTTGTATATATATTAATAATATTGTAAACCAACCATGGGCTGGTTTTTTTTGCATTACATTTGGGATTTGTAATTATTTAAGATAGATTTTCTACCGTCAGGAATAGTTTCTATTTCATAGAGCGACTCATATATTTCTTTGTCTTCTGGAGCTTTTTTTGAGTCCACAAGCTGCTTTAATTTAGATTTATATTCTGTTTTACCTGCATGGAATAAGCTCGCATAGTAAGCCCATTCTGTTTGGTCGTAATAGAGATCATTTTTGGGCATATTATCTAACTGTTTTTTATATAAATTAGCGTTGTATAAATAACAGTCTTCAATATCCTTTTTTGGTTTGTTTAAAACTTCAATGAGTAAACATTGAAAATTTTTCATATTGGTTGTTTCTTTTTTTTCTAAAATTCTATTTGTAATAGCAAAGGCTTCTTCATAATTGCCAAGACGTATATTGATGTTTAGTGAAAGGTTATTTTGTTCATTCTCTGAGTTAATTTTAGAAATTTTAGGTAGAATTTTTTTGAGCTTTTGATTGGTTTTTTGAGGGTCCAGTTCACTTTGAGATTGAATTAGTATCTGATTATATTCATTGATGATTTCTTTACTTTCTGGAGAAAGCTCAGCATCAGCTCTAGTTGTTGAGCTTTGTGCAGGGGAGGCTGTTTCACTTGAATTACCACAAGCTGAAAGTGGAAGGATTGATAGTAATAATGGAAATATTATTTGTTTCATTAGTTTACACGCTTAGCTGCTGAATTTAGTTTAAAAGTATATTTCTAATATGGAGGAATGGGAGTTACGTATCCCACACTATCTGCTGGTTTCACTGCGTATCCTAATGTTAATTCAACCTCAACGAGTTGTAAGTTTGGCTCTGGTAAAGTGATATTGCAACTTCCAAGTGATGCTTTCTTTTTATCTGTATCCCACTATTGGAAGTAGTTGTAAGCTCATCTGGAAACAGGTGGGCTTTTTTGTTGTTTTCAGAGTTAGCTTTGAGTAACGAAAATGTTTGTAGTCGCAGAAGTAGAATTTAGTAAAACTTCATGTTTAGAGGTTGATTCATTAATAGCACTTAAAGGTGTTTAATTATAAAAATACTTATAAAAAATAGGTATTTAAAATCCGACTAAAATAGTTGTATTTTAATTTAAAAGCTGTAATTTGAAAGTGTGATCAAATTAAGAGACAACAAAATGCCTTATTCAAATACTAAAGCGATTATTGAGCAAATCTATAATTTTGTATTAGAAAAACACAGTTTAGCATCTAAAAGTCGATTTATGCAGTTATCGATCTTCTTTAGAGAATTGCATGAAGGGGATGACTCAAAATTTACCGCAGATAGGTCTTTTTATTACAAAGGAATCTTTAACAACAAAGAAAAAAGTATATTTGCAAATGCTGCACCTGACTTTTTTGATAAGCACAAGTTTTTGGATTGGGTTGTT
Organism: Acinetobacter sp. CFCC 11171; assembly: GCF_003268405.1. Taxonomy (NCBI): domain Bacteria; kingdom Pseudomonadati; phylum Pseudomonadota; class Gammaproteobacteria; order Moraxellales; family Moraxellaceae; genus Acinetobacter; species Acinetobacter sp. CFCC 11171. The sequence continues at coordinate 33,764 of NZ_LQXP01000006.1, forward strand.
AAATCAATTGATTGATTTCAACCAAATCGTTGGAGTACATAATTCATGCTGTATAACCAGTCTGAATAGAAGATATAGATCAGAAATCAGTAGATGTTTGTTATGAAATACATCCTAATTGGCAATAAGGATGTATGGCCAGTATGGTGTTAGTAAAGTCTTCAATGATTAAAATTTAACTGCACATTTTGTTCCTTGATTTAAATAAAAGCTTGGTTAAAAGCAGAATATAAAAACCCATGTAAAAGACATGGGTTTTTAGTTTAAGTTGCACAATGTGATAATGCGGCTAAAAAATAAGCAATATGATTTATTTGTTCAATGCTAAATGAGAAAATTATCATTTAGTTCCATTTCAGAAAATTGTATAAATAAAAACAGAAAAGTTCATATTAAAAAAATTAATTTTTAAATACATAGAGATAAGACCAAATTTGCAATCCTGTAGCAAATCTTCACAAAAATGCAATTATTAATAATAATGATTATCATTAACATGTTTTCACGCTAGCCAGCGTACTAAGCATTACTTGCACAGTTAAAGAAACATAATTACATGACAAAGCTTGGAAAAGCTTAAAAATAGAGGATATGGTCAGATGAAAGAGCTTGCAAATCGCTTGGCGATGCAGCATCTTGTCAATGCATACTCACAAGAAACCGGTAAAGGTATTTTACTGGAAAAGTATCAACAGAATTCATCACAATTGACGTTTAGCCAAGGCTTGACGTTGTTATGCATCCCTTTAGATTGCATTCAATCACAGTTATTTGTACCACTATCTTATGTCAGCCTTGTTGGTAGACATCGTCTTGCAGATCTCCCACACGTCTTTAACAAGGGGCAGAAACAGTCATTTAGTATCACCGCGATCGCGAGTTTATTACTTGAACAGCTCGTACAAGAGTCAGGTCATACACTGGATGCTTCATCATTATTAGAACGTTGGATCGAAAGTCGTGAAGCGCTTATTCAATTTTTGACACTACGTGAACATGATTTTGAGGCTTTGGTCCAAGCGGAACAAGGTTTCATTGAATCGGAACAAGCTTTAATTTTAGGGCACAGCATGCATCCTGCACCGAAAAGTCGGGTCGGTTTTGTGCATGAAGATTGGGAAAGGTATTCGCCAGAAGCCAAAGGTCTAAGCCAACTGCACTATTGGTTGGTAGCTCCAGAATATATCCAAGAAGGTTCAGCTTTAGATCAAGCTGTATCAGCGCAATTGAAAAGCGAATTGCAATGGCATTTATCAGAAACTGATCAAGCACTACTGAATGCCTATTCACATTATAAGTTATTGCCTTTGCATCCTTGGCAAGCACGTTATTTACAGTCAAAAGTATGGTTTAAAAACTTAAAAACCAAATTAAAAATTATCGATTTTGGCGAGAAAGGTTGGGCATTTTCACCAACAACTTCGGTACGGACTATGGCAAGTTTTGCAGCGCCGTGGATGTTAAAACCATCACTTTCCGTAATGATCACCAATTCAATCCGAGTCAACCTTGCCAAAGAATGCCACCGTGGTGAAATGACCCATAGACTGTGGCATTCAAGTCTCGGTGAACGTATTTTACAACAATGCCCAACGCTCAAAGCGGTGAATGATCCTGCGTGGATGGCATTGAGCATAGATGATGAAATCGTCGAAGAAACTATTTGCATCTTCCGTGATCAGCCTTTTAGTGAAAAGCAGCAGGTGAGTTGTATTGCATCATTATGCCAAGATCATCCTGCACAGCCGAAAAGCCGTTTTAATGCACTATTCGAACAAATCGAAAAACAACAACCTGAACTTGATCAAAGCGCCATTGCAATCAATTGGTTTAAACAATTCTTAGCTATCAGTCTAAAACCATTAATGTATTTGTACCATCAATACGGAATGGCCTTTGAATCACATCAGCAAAATGTCTTACTTGAGCTTGAAAATGCAATGCCTAAATATCTATGGCTACGTGACAATCAAGGCTTTTACTATATTGAAGAACTTGCAGGTGAAGTCTTAACCGCGTTTCCAGAGTTGCAAGAAAAAGCGCATGCCGTGGGTTCCAAAGCCTTTGTCGATGAGCGCTTTAGCTATTATTTCTTTGGTAATACTTTATTCGGCATCATCAATGCAATTGGTGCAACGGGATATGTCACAGAACAAGTGTTGATATCGATATTGCAAAATGAACTGTTGGACTTACATCGGGCATATCCAGAAAGTTCATTGATTCATTCATTACTTTATCAGCCGACCTTGCCGTATAAGGGCAATCTGTTGACACGCTTGTATGAGCTGGATGAATTGATTGCCCCAGTCGATCAGCAATCGGTTTATGTACAGTTGCTAAATCCTTTATGTGTGGAACAGAAGGATGTGCAATATGCTTGATTTTATTGGGATAGGCTTAGGGCCATTTAACCTTAGTTTGGCGAGTTTGCTACATAAGCAAAATCATTTGCAGTATCAATTTTTTGAAAAGAAACCACAGTTCGACTGGCATGCGGGTATGCAATTGCCCAATACAGTACTGCAAGTGCCGTTTATGGCCGATCTGGTTTCCATGGTCGATCCAACCAGTCCTTTTAGTTTTTTAAATTACTTAAAGGCGCAGCAGCGTTTATACAAATTCTATTTTTTAGAACAAGCTCAGATTCCTAGACGTGAATATAACCATTATTGTCAATGGGTTGCAGACCAACTAGAGCATATTCAATATCAATCAACCGTAAAAGCCATTTATGCCCAAGAGCAAGGCTTTGAAGTCATGGTTGAGCAAGATGGACGTTTTAGACGTTATCAATGCCGAAATTTGGTCATTGGTTCGGGTAATGTTCCGCATTTACCACAGTGTCTAAAAGACATACAACAGCAATATCCGGAGCGCTGCTTACATTCTGCAAATTATTGCAATGCAGCGTTAAATCACTTGAAAGGGAATGTGGTTGTACTGGGATCAGGCCAGTCTTCGGCCGAAGTTTTTATGGATCTGTTTGATCGTCAATATTTGCAGGATCAGACGACAACAGCGCAGTTTAAATTGCATTGGCTGACCCGTTCTAATGGGTTTTTCCCGATGGAATATGCGCCGCTTGGTTTAGAGCATTTTAGTCCGGATTATACTACGCATTTTTATCAACTGAGCCCTGAAAATAAAGCCGAACTATTGAAGCAACAAAGTTTGTTATATAAGGGCATCAGTGCAAAAACCATCCGTGATATTTACCAAAAACTATATCACCGGAGTATTGGTCAAAATATTCAACAGACGCATTTACATGCTCAGGTGGGTTTGGTCGATGCCGAGCCTCATGGTGCGGGCATCCGTTTGCAGTTTCAGCATAAAGTCACGGCAGAACAATTCTATCTAGATGCGGACTTTGTCGTGGCTTCAACGGGATATCACAGTCCAGAGTGGCAATATCTCAAATATCTAAAACCACTGATTCAATGTGATGAATTCGGTCGCTGGAAAATTAGTCAGGACTACCGCGTACAGCATGACGCTGTCGGTGAAATTTTTGTTCAAAATCAGGAAATGCACAGCCATGGCGTAGGAACACCAGATTTAGGGCTGGGTGCTCACCGTGCAGCGGTCATTGCTAATCAATTATTGGGTTTTGACTTATACGATTTAGGCGATCAAGCACAAAGTTTCCAACATTTTTCACCCAGTGAAAATGCTGAAATGCACAGTATGGGCATTGTGAAGAAATCAGCGCCAACCAATATCCAAAGATCTTTATCCGTAAAAAAAACCATTGCCAACTATGCAATGAACCGCAATACGACTATGCCGAATAAGCAAGAACAGAATGCGGTTAAACTCGAGAAATTATAATGACATTTGCAAAATTACAGATAAATCAAACGCAGTGGCGCCGTGCAGGGCAAAGACTGATTGAAATGGCGATTGCTGAATTTTTATATGAAGAAATTATTCAGATTCAGCCAGTGGAAAATAACACTTGGCAACTCAATCTGGATGACAAAACGTATCAATTTGAAGCGACTCAGTTTCTGCTTGGGCACTGGCGTATTGTTGAAGGGAGCGTTCGAGATTTAAGTGAATCGACAACAGAGCCTGCATGGAATCTGCATGAATTTATTCGTGCTTTTTCAAATCAAGCTGAGGTGAAACCATTTACCAAAGCCTATTTGATTAAAGAAATGAACAATACATGGTTAGCAGAAGCACATGTTTTTGATGAACAGCGATTGCTGAGTCAGGCTGTGCTGTCAGCGCCACACTATCAAATTGAAGGCATGTTACGTGGACACCCCTGGCTCATTATGAGTAAAGGCCGTATGGGCTTTGGCTATGATGATTATTTAAGCTCAGCACCAGAGATTTCTCCAACGGTTAAAGTTCTGTGGTTAGCTGTTCATCGTGATTTAGCTGAGTTTCGTTCGACCGAGGCTTGGGATGCGCAAAGCTTATATCGCCATGAATTGAATTCTGCGCAATTACACGATTTTCAACAGCAATTGGCGGACAAAGCCGTAGATGCTGCTGAGTATTATTTTATTCCTGTACATGCGTGGCAGTGGCATCAGTGGTTAATCCCGACCTATGCCAATGAAATCGTCGATCAGCGCATTGTAGAGCTGGACATTGGACAAGATGATTATGTGCCAATGCAATCAATTCGTACCTTATGCAATACTAGTCATCCTGAACGGCATTATGTGAAGTTACCCGTCAGTATCTTTAATACGGCGGTCTATCGAGGTTTGCCTTCAAAACGAAATTTGGCTGCACCTGCGGTGACCGCTTGGCTGAAGGACATTCAATATCATGATGTAGACCTGCAAAAAACACAGGTAGCATTTTTGGGCGAAGTTGCAAGTCTCACATTACAACAGCCGTGTTTTGATCAGATAGACGGTGCGCCTTACCAATTTAAAGAATTGTTTGGGTGCTTATGGCGTGAAAGTGTAGAGCCATGTATTGGTGAACATGAGATGGCACTTTCCCAAGCCGCATTGTTACATCGAGATCTAAATGGTCAGTCTATTTTATATGTGTTGATTCAGGCTTCAGGTTTGACGCCTTTGCAATGGCTGAAGCGTTTTGCTGAAGTCTGCGTAACACCGCTACTGATTTGCTTATACAAATATGGTTTAGCTTTTTCTCCGCACGGTGAAAACACCATGTTGATCCATGAAAATGGCTTACCGAAAAAAATGGTGCTGAAGGACTTTATTGATGATGTCAATTTAGTTGATGAAGATTTTCCTGAACTCGAAAATTTACCACCTGAAGGGCAAATTTTACTGCGCCATCCTGCTGAAGAACTTAGTCACTTTATCTTTACAGGTTTATTCATGGTGCATTACCGCTATATCTGTAATGTCTTCCTTGAAGATTATCCAGAGCATACAGAACTTGAATTTTGGCAGACCATCTCCAGCGTGATCGACGAATTTCATCAGGCACATCCTGATTTGGCAGATCGTATTGAAAAATTCAGTATGTTCCGTCCACGTTTCGAGAAAATTTGTCTGAACCGAGTACGACTGTTTACCACCAGTTATAACGACGAAGCAGAACGACCAGTACCTGTATTTTTAGATCCAATTACAAACCCTGTAAGTCCAAACACTTTAAATCAGTGGGCGAAACAACTGCATATTGCTAAGCAGAAAATGACAACCAACCGTATTGCGTCATAAGCAGATTTTTGAGCTAAGAACAGAAAATATTAAACAAACTTAAAGGACGAGATCATGACAACGTTATCACGACAACTACCTGATTTTTATGAATACTATGAGAATGAGACGCAATACTACTTACGACAAATGCAATATCCAGAAGATATGGCTTTGGTTCATAAATGGATGCATGAACCGCATGTGATTCCACAGTGGCAACTCAATAAGTCAGAAACTGAACTAAAAGTGTATTACGAAAAAATGCTGGCAGATGATCATCACCGAATTTTGATCGTAGGGGTAAACGGTAAAGATGTGGGCTACACAGAGATTTACGAGGGAAAACGGGATCGTTTAGGTTTGTATTACGACGGTGACGAGCTAGATCTGGGTTGGCATTTGTTATTTGGTGAAAAGTCCGTTTTTGGTAAAGGCTATTTACGTCCCGTCATGCGTTTATTGAGTTTTTATATCTTTGAAAATGCCGCATCAGCCAAGATTGTGGGAGAGCCTGATCATAGTGTGAAGCCTTATGCCGTCGTAGTTGAAGACATGTGCTATGAAGCGCAGCGCCTAATCCCAATGCCTGAAAAGACTGCCATGTTGTATTACTGCTTTAGAGAAACTTTTTATGCAAAATTCGGTCATTACTTAAACGACTCCAAGGCATTTCAGCATCAGCAACTAGCTAAGGCGGTGTCATGAGTTATCGCTGTACCCACATGCACATACTGGACATGCGCTTTTCAGCGCATGTTTCAGTGGAAGAGTTTGAACAATGGTTGACTCAAGTTGAGCGCTTTTTTCTGAAAAGTCAGCCCTTTGTTTTGGTTATGCAAACGGCTGAGGGAACAACTTTTCCTGAAGAATATCGGCAAATACAGGCCGTTTGGTACAAGAAGTTTAAACATCTCTTTTTTCAATATTGTTTGGGTCTGGTGCGTATTGCGCAAGATCCAGACGACTTCAAACGTTTAAATACACCCGCGCTGCATGCAGCATGGCGTGTGCCTTATTACGTTTCATTAGAACAGTCTGATGCGCTGCAATGGGCAGTGCAGAGGTGGATATGCAACAACACTCAAGAAAATTAAATCATGCAATTTCACCATCTCAAATTTCAGTCCTGAGTTTGAGCGTCGTGATCATTTTGTACTTAGCACATGCATTACCTTTGTATTTTTACAATGTAGCTTTGCCTGCCATTTTACGACATCAAGGGGTAGATTTACGTTGGATTGGCATGTTATCGCTGCTTTACATTCCATGGGCATTCAAGTTTTTTTGGGCGCCTTGGATCGATCAGCTCTATGTGAAAAAACTCGGTAAACGTAAAACATGGCTGTTGTTTACGCAAATCGCATTGGTACTGGGGGTACTGGTTTTAGCCTTTACGCAGTTTTCTTATGGGCTGACTTTATTTGTCATTGTTGGTTTATGGATTTCAACGTTTGCGGCAACGCAAGATATTGCGATTGATGGTTATACCGTAGAGAAATTTACCGAAGGCAATTACCGTCTGGGCAGTATGGCACAAAGTATTGGGGTGGCCGTCGGTAGTATGCTCGGTGGCGCTGCGACTTTATGGATTTACCAATATTGGGGTTGGCAGTCAGCGCTTACAACTTTAGCGCTGCTGACATTTTTAACCATGTTTGCTGTGTTTTTTATTCAAGAAGAACCACAAACTCAACTTACCAAAGCCAAACCAAGCCTACGACAAGCGTTTAAACGACCTGAGATTCGTTGGGCCTTGCTGCTCATTGTTTGTTATCGCGTGGTGGAAGCACCCGCTATGGCAATGCTGAATCCCATGTTGATCGATCAAAAATGGTCACTGTCTCAGATCGGGGTGTTGATGTCTGTGGTCGGTGCCGGTGTCGGCCTGATTGCAGCTGTTAGTGCAGCTGTATTGCTGAAAAAAATCAAAGCGACGCAATTGTTGGTCTGGGCAGGATGGTTACGTACATTGCTATATGCCGTCATTGGGGCAGCCGTTGTATTGGGGTGGTTGAATCAATGGCATCTGCTTTTAGGTCTATTTGTCGTGCTGATGCTAGCCATTCGTTATATCGCCATGACATCACTTTATGCCTATTTCATGCAGACCAGTTCTAAAGAACAGGCGGGTACCGATTTCACTATATTAGTGTGCTTTGAATTGCTCGTTTACTTCATTGGCGGCGCATTTTCAGGCTTTCTCGCAAAATCATTAGGCTATGGACATTTTTACTTGGTATTGGCAATCGGCTCAGTAATCAGTGTCTTAGTTAGTCAGCGCATTGTTTTAAAAACACAAAATTTAAAAACTCAAACTCTTCCGACTCAATCGGAACTCTAAGAAATGGAAAAGAATATGAAACGTTTAGCTCTACCGATGCAACTGACTTGTCTCAGCTTAGCAATTTGCACTCAGCTTTATGCGCAAGATGTCACGACAGACACTGCACAAAATACAGCAGTTGAAACACAAACTACAGAAGCTACTAAAATGGCACCGATTGTTGTGACGGCAACTCGTTCTGCGAAAAGCATTGCCGATATTGCGGGTACGGTGTACAGCATTCCTAAAGAAGAAATTGAAAAACAAGCCAATGCAGGTAAAAGCACAGCCGATATTGTCGGTTTATTGGTGCCATCACTGACTCCATCGAGTGGTACAACGTCTAACTATGGGATGACCATGCGTGGACGTGTGGTGCAATACATGATAGATGGTGTGCCGCAAACGGGATATCGTGATGGATCTCGACAACTGGCGAGTATTAGCCCGTCGATGATTGAACGAATTGAAGTGGTCTCAGGTGCAAGTAGTATTTATGGTTCAGGTGCGACAGGCGGTATTATCAATATCATCACCAAACGAGGTGGATCAGAGCCGCTGAGTTTTGAAACAAAAGTCGGTGTCACTTCTGGTAATAACTTTAAGTCTGATGCGCTGGCTTATGAAGCTGCACAAACCATGAATTTTAATCAAGGCAATTTACGCGGAACTTTAGGTGCTAGCTATACCAAACGTGGTGAAATACAAGATAGTCATGGCAATCGTATTGGGCCTGAAATTGCGCAAACAGACCGTCAAGATACCGACACTTTAGATCTAAATGGTCGTGTCAGTTGGAAAATTGCCGATAGTCAAACGCTGAGTTTCGGTGCGCAATATTATAATGATGAGCAAGATAGTGACTATGGCCCTGACTATGGTCCAAATTTAAATGCGCTGCGCTCACAGCCCGTGGGTGGCAAGCTGCCGTTGTCATTAAATGCGGTAAAAGGTTTACAACTTGCTGAACAACCACAAACTGAACGTTATAGCATCAATGCACAATATGAAAATCAGGATATTTTAGGGCATCGTCTAAACGCTGAAACGTATTATCGAAATGAAAAGGCACGTTGGTTCCCATCTGCACGTCAAATGGCCCCTGAACTCTTCTTGGTGTATCAGTCAGAAACCGATATTGATGTGTTAGGCGCACGTGTTGCTCTACAAAAAGATCTTCACTTAAATGGTCGTGAACTGGGGCTAACCTATGGTGTGGACTATGAAAATGAAAAAGATCAACAAAATATCCAAATGTATGACAGCGCAACGTTTATTCAAAGTAATGGTCTGAGTTATCAGCCGTTTAATTACTATGCCTTTGGCCCAGATGTTGAAACAGAAAAACTTGGCGTATTTGCCCAAGCGCAATATGAATTAACCGACCGACTTGGCTTACAAGCCGGCATTCGCCATGAACGTGTAGAAAGCGATGTCGATTCATCTGTGCCTTATATGGAAGCCATAACTGCAGATTTAACCCCAGGTTATGTGGCGAAAACACTGAATGGCGGCAAAGTAAAACATGATGCAACGCTGTTTAATGTTGGCGCGGTGTATCACTTAACAGATGCACAGCAAGTGTTTGCGAATTTCTCACAAGGTTCAAACTTGCCCGATGTGCAACGTATGCTGCGCGATGTGCCAGCAAATTCTGTGATTAATAGCCAAACCATTGACCCGATTAAAGTCAATAACTATGAACTCGGTTGGCGTGTACAAAATGCCGGTGGTTTAAATGCAGGAGTGACAGCTTTTTATAATGACTCAGATAAAAGCCTGAAATTTGGTGCGCCGAATTACACCATTGATGTTATTGATACCGATGAACGTATCTATGGTGTCGAAGCCAATGCCAGTTATGAAGTTCAACCAAATTGGACAGTTGGAGGCACAGTTGCATATACCACGGGCCAATTTAAAAATACCCAAGGTGATTGGCAAGAATTGGATGCCATTCGTGTAGCACCTTTAAAAGGTACAGCATTTTCAGAGTGGCAATTTGATAATGACATGAGCCTACGTGTTCAAGCTTTAGCGATTGGCGGTACTGACAAAGCCCAAAAAGACGCTGTGAAATATGGATCTGCTCCAGCAGCGGCAATTAAAGGCTTTGCAACGATGGACGTGATTGCCAATGCAAAAGTAGGACCGGGTAATGTGGGCTTTGGTGTCTACAACGTATGGAATACGGATTATAAGTCGGTATACAGCCAGTCGGTTGAAACTGTCTATGGCCCAATTTCTAGCCTAGCGGCTCAAGGTCGCACCTACGGTTTAAGTTATACGGTGAAATACTGATTTAAAGCCTGAATCAGGTTTAAAGCACGGTATCGTGACTTACAAAATAGAGGTGGCTTAAGTCACCTCTATTGTTTATAACGTAGCCATTAAAAATGGATAACAAAAATAATGGATCGAAATAACAAACTGTTTATTGCTGCCAGTCTTGCCAATGGTGCAAGTTTCTCGATGATATTGCCGCTGTTGGCGCCATTGGTTCGTGAGTTAAAACTTTCTGAACTACAAGGCGGTGCGATGGTTTCCGTCGGTGCGCTGCTGATGGCTATCGGTGCGATTTACATTTCAAAAAATCAATCTAAGTTTTCGATATATCAACTCTTGAGTATCGGTTTTGTGGGCATGGCTGTGACATGGGGGCTATTTACTGCAGTGTTGATGTATGGCCTTACTGTTCATATAGGGATGTTGCTGCTATTTAGTTTATTAATGTTGTCACGCGCAGCGACTGGGGTATTTATGGCGATGCCACAGATTGCCTTGCAAACTTATGTGATGACCCGATTTAGCAATGAGCAGCAGCGTTCACAAGCGATGTCAAAATTTGGTGCATTAAACAGTGCAGGCGTAATCATAGGGCCATTTCTAACAACCTTACTGTTGGGCTTTGGTGGAATTATGACGCCACTGTGGGCTGCAATCATTATTTTAGCGTTGATTTCTGTGGTCTTGGTGTTCAGCTTTGACCGACATACCGAACAGCATAGTGTTGAAAAGCCAGTGACAGCTAAGGATGAGATACAATCTACGGATTTGAGCATTCAGCAATGCTATCCATGGTTAATGTTGGGATTCAGTCTCTATCTTGCCATCGTGACCGTAAATTTAACGGCCGGGTTTTATATACAAGACCGCTTTAATATGACTGCTGCAGAAGGCGCAGTGCATTTTGCAGAGTGTTCTCTCGTCGTGGGTATCGCTTTGGTAGTGATGCAAACGCTGATTTCTAAATATTTAAATTGGAGTGTATATCGCTTACTTTGGGTTGGGCTGTTTAGCATGGCAGCAGCCTTGCTGATTTCGGTTTTCACCATTGAATTACGGATATTTCAAGCCACGTACCTGTTATATGGTATATCGGTTGCATGTTTAATCCTTGCATTTACAACGGGTGCAGCGCAAACGGCGCCCAGTGCGTTACAGACTAAGGTGGCAAGTTGGTGTACAGCCACTCAGGCTTTGAGCTTTGTTGTTGGGCCACTGATTAGTACGGGTTTATATCAATGGCACAAAGAATTTCCGTATTATTTTTTATTTTTAGTGATGCTTGGTTTAATCGTATTCTTTTTATTTCAAACCAAAATTCAAACCGTGAAGCGAGTAACTGAGTGAAATATGCAGAGACTTGTATACTTACTTCAATAGGTCGGTGTGAAGATAGGACTATCCTGACAATAGTGGGTTTTGATTACATGATGTTACTTGATCGGTGATTGATCTTACAAAAAAGATGTTTAGAGCAAGCACTTTGATTAAAAAATAATCACAATTGTTTCATTAATTCTCAAAGTACTGAATCAATAGTTTTCTCCATTATTCTTTTCACATAAAAAATAATGGAGGTTAAATGCTTAAATTTAATAATGATTTGGTTTTGGGCGCCATTTTTGATATGGATGGAACAATGTTTGATACTGAACGTTTACGGTTTCAAACATTGAAACAGGCATCTCTTGAATTGACCGGTGTTGAGTTTTCCGAATCATATCTGATGAATTGTTTGGGGCTAAGTGCACAAAGCGCGCATCGATTGGCCCAAGCCGAATATGATGAAAACATTCCATACGCAGATATTCGCAAACGCGCAGATGAATTAGAACTGGAGCATGTTCGTCAGTTTGGTGTACCGATCAAAAAAGGCTTGGTTCAAGTATTAGAACGCTTACGCAAGTCAGGACTGAGGATGGCCGTGGCAACATCGAGTCGCCGTGCAATCGCAGAAGAATATCTCATCAATGCCAATGTGTATAAGTTCTTTGATGTCTTAGTCTGTGGCGATGAAGTTGAAAATGGTAAGCCACATCCTGAAATATTCATGCGTGCTGCCGCAAAGCTGAATTTAAATCCTGCTGATTGTTTGATGTTTGAAGACTCGGAAAATGGTGTGACTTCGGCCTTTGAGGCTGGCGGTATTACCGTACTGTTTAAAGATATTAAATCGCCCAATCAAAACATGCTGTCCAAAGCCAAATATTATTATGAATGTATGTATGACTGTTTGACGGAACTTGACCCGTTCACTGCGCATTTAGAGATGCCGCATGTGCAAGAGGCTTTTCCACAAACCCTTAATCAGCTCACTGTCGGTATTCATGGTTTTGGGGCGATTGGTGGTGGCTATTTAGCACAAATTTTGTCGCATTGGGATGGTTATACACGCCCGAAAAAAATTTATGCATCGACTCGAAACCCTCTATATCGCTCTGCGGTCAATGCATTTGGTACCTATTGTATTCGTTATGGTCAATTGTCTTATGACGAACGCATTGAAAACATGGCAGTCATTGATGCTGAAAATATTCAGCAGATGCAAGAGATGTACACAGAGTCAAGTTTGGTTGCCATCTGTTTGCCTGAAAAAGCGATTGCAGAAGAGGCCAAAACCATTGCACAAGGCCTGTATGCACGACATATTGCACATGATGAGAAAGCCATAGAACCCCTAACGATGCTGATCATTTTGAACAAAGTCGGGGCAAAACATTTATTAATGACACATTTAAAACAGGCTTTAACTGAGCTTGCAGGGGCGGTCGTTGCTGAGAAAATCATACAACAACACTATTTTTGCGACACCGTGGTCAACCGCATGGTATCAAAGTTAAGTGACCAAAACTTATATCGTCAGCTCCGTATAAAATATAATATCTTCAAACAATTTCAATTAGATGAAGTTGAAGTGGATGCTCAATTAGACTTAGAAGATGCGACGAAATTAAATCCTGATCAGGAACGTCAGGCTACTTTATATGTTGAGGATATGCGCCGCAATTTCCACCCAAGTCATATATTGCAAAGCATGGATTTAATTTTATTTAACGCAGAATCTGACATGCCGATCTATGTAGAAAATAACAGTCCTTTGTTAGAAAAAATGCGTCAAATGATTTTGGTCGATCATATTGAAGATATTCAATTAATTAAAAATCGCTTGTGGAATGGCGTGCATGCCATGTTGGCTTGGCAATCTGCACTGTTAAATCATCAAACCATAGGTGTGGCACTTGCAGATCATCGTGTTGATCAATTTATGCATGAACTCATTGACGAGGTGAAGGCTGGTTTAGCACGATGCTTACCAAATCGTGCTTTTGATTTAACACGACTGGCAGAAAGCTTTATAAACTCTTGTGAACATGCGTATAAAGATCCGTGTGCGCGTGTGGCACGAGATCCTTTACGTAAACTTGCAATTAATGAACGAGTGTTGGGCTCGTTGGCGACCAATGTGAAATATGGACTGGAGACAACACATCTACAACAAGGGATTGTCTATGGTTTGATGTATGCCGTGAGTGTAAATCAATGTTCGATGGATCAGGTTATCAACTTTATCCAGTTGCAATTTTCAGAACTGAAAAAGACAAACGAGCTTGAACAACTGGAACGTATTGAACAGATTGAGGCCAATGTAATGATACAGTTGCAGCATTTTTCTGATCAGTCCACAGAGCAGTTTACATCTTGGAAAAACCATGCTGTAACGCAAGATCAGAAAGATACTGCGAAATTTGCCTAAAATATAATGCTTATCTGTGCGCAATATATATTGAATCAAAATGCTGAGTATGACTCGGCATTTTTTTCTTACAAAGAAGCTTTAGATGAATGAATTTCAGCTTTAAATGAATATTACTAAATCAAAATTGGGCAAAGTCTGTTTTGATTCATGCTTTAATAAAGCAGATTGAATTTAAAGTGATTTATCTGTGTTTTTAAAACCCTCAATGCAAGTCGTACCGACGCTCAATCAGGATTATCCCGATTGGCATCAAGGTCGTCAGCACTATGCTTTGTGGTATATAGAAATACAGGATCCTGAATTATTGGCGTATCTCACAGCACTTCGAGCGCAGTTTTCAGATCTTTTATACACACCGAATACGCGCCAATTTCATATCACTGTGTTTATTTGTGGCTTTTTTGAAGAGTTAAATAAAACCCAATTAATCGATCATGTTGAACAACGATGGAATGATAATTTCTCAGCAGATGAATTGGCACTGCACCAACAACAACTTCGACGGTTATCGCTATCTAATATTCGGTTACGTACAGGTCAGATCAATAGCTTTCAAAGCGCGCTATTTATTGAAATTGTGGATGTAGATCGTAAGTTAGACCATCTACGTCAAGCTTTGAATTTAACTTCGAATGAAATTGCACCAATCGAATATTGTCCGCATATCACATTGGGCTTGTATAAACAGGTATGGAATAGCGATGATATTTTTGAAAGAATCCAACAAATTGAACAGCACAGCTTTGATTTTGAAAGCGAGCAACTAACTTTTGGTCATTATCAGGCTCAAGTACTACAAGGGGCATTAAGTCCTTATTATCAACATCAGTTCAGACAAAATATAGAGATGGCACAGTCATGATTCATTTCATTTTGGGTGGGGCACGTTCAGGTAAAAGCCGACTTGCAGAACAAAAAGCCAAAGAAAGTGCTCAAGCCGTCATCTATGTGGCTACAGCACAAGCCTATGATGAGGAAATGCAGGAGCGAATTCAGCATCATCAAGCGGACCGACCTGAACATTGGGGCCTTATTGAAGAGCCTCTGTATTTAGCTGATCGCTTAGTTGAAATAGACCAAGCTCATCAAACCATTCTTATCGATTGTTTAACGCTGTGGATGAGTAATTTATTGCTGCATGAACAAGCAGACTTTCAACAGCATCAATGCCAAAAATTACTTACGGTGCTGCCAACATTAAAGTCAGACATTATTTTAGTCAGTAACGAAACTGGACTGGGCGTTGTTCCCATGGGGCAAATCAGTCGAAAATTCGTCGATGAATCTGGGCGCTTACATCAACAAATTGGTCAAATTGCTGACCATGTGGTGTTTTGTGTTGCAGGTTTTCCAATGATCTTAAAAGGAGATAAAGCATGAACTGGTGGCAAGAACCCTGTCAAAATCCGAGTATCGAAGCTAAGCAACAGGCGGTAAATCACCAGTTACAGCTAACTAAACCTACGGGCTCGCTTTCAGAACTTGAAAATGTAGCGGTGCAACTTGCATCATTACAAAACACGGATCAGCCTAATATCGATTTCCCATGGATCACCATCTTTGCAGGTGATCATGGCGTGATGGAAGAAAATATTTCGGCCTACCCACAAGCTGTCACACGCCAAATGCTACAAAACTTCACGACCGGTGGTGCATGTATTAGTGTCATTGCACGTGAGTATCAAGCCAAACTACAAGTGATTGACTGTGGTTCGGTAGGCGAAGCTTATGAATATGCAGGGGTAGAGCGCTACTGTATTGCAGCGGGTACAGCAAATTTTGCTAAAACTGTTGCGATGAGCGAATCACAATGTATTGAAGCGATGAATCTCGGCCGTAAAAGTGTTGAAGATGCTATCGCTGCACGTGCGTCTATTTATGTCGCAGGGGAAATGGGCATTGGCAATACCTGTTCTGCTTCTGCTGTTGCATGTTTTTTATTTAATGAGCCGGCCGAAAAACTGACAGGTGTTGGTACAGGTATTCGTGCTGAACAATTGGCACATAAGAAACAAGTGATTGATCAAGCTTTAGCCTTACATCAGGACTATGTTGGCCAAGATGTCTTTAAAGCCCTATGTGCCGTAGGTGGTTTGGAAATTGCCGCGATGGTTGGAGCATACATTCGCTGTGCGCAATTGGGTCTGGCAATGGTCGTTGATGGATTTATTAGTACGGTTTCTGCCTTGGTCGCTGTTCGTTTAAATCCTGCTGTACGTGAATGGATGCTTTTTGGTCATCAATCGGCTGAATATGGGCACCAGCGTTTACTTCAAGCCCTTGAAGCTGAACCACTCTTAAAGTTGAATTTACGTTTAGGTGAAGGCAGCGGTGCCGGTGCGGCCTTGGGTTTAATTCGTTTGGCATGTCGTTTACATAACAACATGGCGACTTTTGCACAAGCTGCTGTGATTGGTGAAAAAGTTTAAATGGAACATTTCCGTTTAGATATATTGCGTCATGGTGAGACCGAACTGAGCCATACCTTACGTGGCTCTACAGATGATGCTTTGACGCAAAAAGGTTGGCAGCAGATGCAGCAGACTATAGATGATGTATTGAACGTGATACATACACACGGTTTAGCGAGCTGGGATGTCATCATCACTTCTGACTTACAGCGCTGCCGTTTATTTGCTTTGGAACTGTCTCAACAACTTGAACGTCCAATGTTTGAAAATGCGAAGTTTCAAGAAATGCATTTTGGCGACTGGGAAGCAATATCAACCAAGTATATCTATGAAAACACCCCAGAATTACTCGCACAGTTTTGGCAAAGTCCAAGCACATTTACGCCGCCGAATGCAGAAAGTCTTCAGCAATTTCAACAACGGATATTAAGCGGTCTAGATGAGCTAGTCTTGCAGGCTCAACAGCATCATTGGCACCGCGTTTTATTGGTTTCCCATGGTGGCGTGATTAAATTATTAAAATGTATGGCACAGAAGAGTCACTTAGATGATTTATTAAAAATGACTGCCGAATTGGGACAATTAAACTCATTCATTGTTCAAAATCGCGCAAATATCCGTCTTTTGGAGCAAAGTGAATGACACCTTTTTGGATTGCTCTACAGTTTCTCACGACGTTTCCGATTCACCTTAAAGCGATGCCATCGAAACAGCAAAATGGACAATCTTTACTGTTTTATCCAGCGGTGGGATTGTTGATCGGTGGCATTCTTGCCTTGCTTGCTTTTACATTGCATAGTCTGCCGATTATCTTACTCAGCAGTATTTTGCTGGTAGTTTGGATTTGGCTCACAGGTGGATTACATCTAGATGGTTTAGCTGATACGGCAGATGCGTGGGTCGGTGGCTTTGGTGATGCCGAGCGTACACTAAAAATCATGAAAGACCCTGCATGTGGGCCGATTGGTGTTTTGAGCCTCGTCGTGATTTGCTTACTCAAATGGTCGGCACTTTATGTTTTGCTACAACAGCAAATGTATTTGGCATTAATTGTATTTCCAGTCTTGGGACGTTTAGCCCCTTTATTTTTGTTTTTAACAACTCAGTATGTTCGCGAAAAAGGCTTAGGCTCATCGATAGCAGAAACTATTCCACGAAAGTCGGCATACCTAGTCTTTATACTCTGCCTAAGTGCATGTTTGTCTTTTAGCTGGACTGGAGTGGTCAGTATTCTTACATTTATTTGTACTTTATTGTATTTACGATGGAAATTTATTCAGCGTATAGGTGGTGTGACAGGAGATACAATTGGTGCCGCGATTGAAATCACAGAAGTGTCGAGTCTTTTAGCGTTTGTCATAGCAATACATTATTTAGCTGTATAGTTTTACAGATGAAACATTTTAAATCATCATTTAAAAAGCCCAGAGACTGCACTGGGCTTTTTATTTATCCCAATAGATAAATGACTAAATGAATAAGCGATGGCCCAAGCAATACCATAAATACTCCAGCAAGTACCATGCTCAAGCAGGCTGCAACACCTTCTTCTTTATGACGTGATAATGCTTTACTTGTACCAAATCCGTGTGCAGCATTGCCAAGAGCCGCACCTTGTGCAAAGCGTGAATGCAATTTAAGCCCAGCCAAAACTAGGTCAGCCATAGCCACGCCGGCAATCCCAGTAATCATGGTAAATAGAATCACCAATTCGACTGAACCTCCAATATTCGAGGTAAGTTCCATGGCAAAGGGCGTAGAAATGGAACGTGCCATTAAGCTATAAGACGTTTCTTGGTCAAATTGAAACAACTGTGCCAAGTAAAAAGCACTAATAATCCCTGCTAACATACCAATCACGATGCCCAAACTAATGCTCAGCGCATGCTGACGGATAATTTGTCGATATTCATAGATGGGAATAGCAAAGGCCACAGTGGCAGGGCCGAGCATCCATACAATCCATTGGCTTTCTTGCATATAGGTGTCATATGAAATATGAAAGCAAAGCATGAGTATAATCAGCACAAATGGGACCAATAGTGCAGGGGAAAGAACCATATACGGTAACTTACGATGTAGCTTTTTCGCCAAAATATAACCGATTAGGGTCAGGACGAAAAACAATACAGAGATGCTGTTCAACCCAAAATCGTTCATAAGGTTTTTCCTGCTGTGTTGACATCATGATCTGTCGCAGTTTGGTGTTTCGCTTTAAGTTTTGCCTCGAGTTTAAAGCCCCAATAAACCGTAAATGCTGTAAACACCATGACACAGACGGTACCCAGTACCACGGCTAAAATTAACTGCCAGCCAGAGCTGAGTAATAAATCTTGATATTTAATTAATCCAACTACACAGGGGATAAAGAATAGAACCAGTTCAGCCAAAATAAAATCTGAGCCTTGTTTGACCCACTGCATTTTAAATAAACCACTCAACAATGCAGCTAATAGCAGCAATAAACCAATCACGCCAGCAGAGATCGGCAAGTTAAACCATGATTGAATGCAAGAGCCGATCCACCAGATCAATATCAATAAACTTAGCTGCGCTAAAGTTTTAAGAAACTGGGTAAATTTGGAAGTAGATTGTGGAAACGTATCCATGAGACAACAGCAGAATAGGAGATGACGCTATTTTAAAAGTGCATAACCTGTATAATTATGAATAATTAATTATTAATTATGCTTGAATGGAATAATAATGGACATTAAAAGCTTAAAAGTCTTTGTGACCATCGTGCAAAAACAGAGTTTCAGTCATGCAGCTGAAGCGCTTTTTGTCACTCAGCCGACCATTAGCAAATTAATTCGTCAGTTAGAAGACGAGATCGGCGTGCCTTTATTTCATAAAGGAGAAGCAGGTCGAAAAAGGGAAGCACATCTCACCTATATGGGAGAGCAGATTTATCAGCATGCTTTAGTGATTTTGAATGAACAACAACGGATGCTTGATACAGTCACCCAAGTTCGTGCCTTAAAACAAGGTAAATTGACTCTAGGTTTACCGCCATTGGCATCGGTGATGTTTAGTCAGTTAATCGCGCTGTTTCATAAAAAATACCCGAATATTGAACTGAGCTTTTTTGAGGTAGGTGCGACGGGTATTGAAAGTGCTATTTTAAAAAAACAGGTCGATGTCGGGATTATTTTGGGTCACTTGAAACCGGTGTTGAGCGGTATTCCAGTGATGGAGTCACCTTTATGTTTATTATCTAAAAAAAACTCACAGTGGCGTAAGCGAAAAAACGTTTCGTTGATTGAATTAAAAGAAGAATCCTTTTTATTGTATGACGATACCTTCACACTCAATGACATCATTATACAGGCGGCAAATTACGTCGGATTTGAGCCCAATGTAGTGTGTAAAAGTAGCCAGTGGGACTTCATCGCCAAAATGGTAGATTCAAATGTCGGGATTGCACTCCTGCCTAAAATTTATTGTGAACAACTTGATGCGGCAAAATACCATATGGCTGAATTAGAAAATCCAAACCTAGACTGGAAACTCAGTATGGCCTGGAATACCACTGTTGCCATGAGTCCCGCAACGCGTGCATGGCTAGAAATAATTGAGGACAATAAAGACAAAATACATTTTTAGTTCATTTACAGATCAAGCAGATAAAATGAATACGTTGAAACAATGGTGGATTTATGATTTGTACATCAAACATTATTGAAAAGGATTTTGCAAAATCAACAGGCATGAATTAAATTGGGTGTTGGTCGTTATTTTTGATGGTTCATAAAATGAAATGGGATGATATTGGTCAACAACCGTGTTCAATCGCTCGTGCACTTTCAGTGCTAGGGGATCGTTGGACCATGTTGATTATCCGTAATGCATTTATGGGCATTCGACGTTTTGATGACTTTCAACAAAATCTCGGTGTGACGCGTCATGTGTTATCTGACCGATTAAAGCGTTTGGTTGAAGAAGGTATTTTAACCAAAGTTGCTTATGTCGAGCGTCAGGAACGTTTTGAATATCGACTGACGCAAAAAGGCTTAGACTTGTATCCAATCCTTTTAGCTATGACCCATTGGGCCGATCAATATATGGATCAGGGCTTGGGATCTCCAGTTGAATATGTGCATCAGGCATGTGGGCAAAAATTTAAACCGGTTTTAGTGTGCTCATGTTGTGCTGAACCGATCCAAGCCAAACAGGTCAAACCGATATTTACCCAAGCCTATTACATCGCTCTCAACCAATTAAAACCTGCCTAAGCTGTTTTATGGCTTTCTTCAAGATGCTGATTTGCATCTATTTAGCCAAAATAGCCTAAGCAGTATTTAGATTGCTTTAAAATTACAAACAATTTGCAGGCTTAGGGATGCCCGCTAAACGACTTAAATGCCGAGCGACCAAACCCGTGTTAAATTTGTCTTGTAACACCGCATTATTAATATCAGCGCTCACCGTTTTCATTAAAAATTTAATGAGTGGGCGAGTTGCCGGTGAGTGACCAAACTGTTGATAAAACTGTCGTACAGCTTGTAAAACTTCAAAATGCCAAGGGCTTAACTCAAGTTCTAAACTTTTAGCCAGTTCTTGGGCAACAGCTTCATTCCAAATAGTGTAATCCACCAAATGGCCATCTTGGTCTAATTCAAGATTCATATTCATTCCAAAAGAGAAGATTGTAAAAATAGGTCGCTTTTACTCAAATTATTTGAGTGAAATACATCTTTTAAATCTCAGGCATAGATCAGCAAAAGCGGCATAGTCGATCACTTTCATATGACTATAATTCATAGTTTTACCTAAAATTTCAGCATCATTTTCAAGTACATAACATGTGCCAAATTGCTGAATTTGTTCATCTGCAATATGTAAGACTGCTTCACCCATTAGGATGATTGCATCTTCAGGGTTGATTAAACTGGCTAACTGCTGGATGTGCTGTAGGGTATTGGCATAGCTGGCTTGGACTAAATACAGCGTAGAATTTGACATCATCATTCCTCTTTTACCAATACAACACATGATCAAATTGTTGAATTAATTCAGTATTGAATTGAACAAACTCAAGCTCTTGCTCACTGTTGATCACAAATGGATGCTGCGAATTTTTTTGTTCAATATAAATCGGGGTGAGATCATAAAACTCAAAGCTATCAACCATGTTGGATGCGAGTTTAAATGCATGCTTGAGTTGACTAAACTCTTGTTCGGCTTGAAGTAGGCTCAGCGCAGCATCTTTGAGCAACACTTTTACGTTACAACCGAAGGTTGCAAGCACCATGGTCGCAGAAAGACTTTCATGTACTTGTAAGCTTGCAAGATTTGCATGGGTTAAAACAACCAGTACAGATTTCACGTAATTTTCCTTTTCAATGCTACAAATGCGCGGCAATAAAATTTTTAGAATTGCAATAAACGGTCAGCAGTTTGTACGGCATCGGCAAGTTCGCCTAGGCCCACAAGTTCAAATTGCTCAGCTAGATTATGTTGCTGAATATTATGACGCTGAGCATTTTCCTGATCTGTGATCCCACGTGCGAGCGCTGCACTTACGCAAACAGGTAAACGAATGCCGAGTTTTTGCCATTCACTGCTGAGTTTGCGTTGATCATCTGGCACCCATTGCAGAGCATTTGCCACATTTACACCATCTTGATAGAAAAAAACCCGAAAGTTTTCGCCTTTTTGCTTCAACGCTTGTGCAAGACCTAAAGCATGCCAAGCCAATATCGAAGTAGGTGAGGAGGTAATTAGTAATAAAATACTCATCGAAATTCACTAAATGAATAAACGGTCTAGATCGACAGTTTGTTCTGAGTTCAGAAGAAAAAGCTAGTATACAATGATTTACTCAATGATCTGAACATTTGCAAAGTTTTGCTTATTTAGGCAGCGAAGTCATTGCCAATTTTTCTTCAAATATAACTTTTGGTTTATTTGGGATTCAGCCTCAAGCCAACACTTTTCATAAATAAACTGTGCAGTTACATACTGAATAATCTTTATATGAATAAAACGCAATTTTTGATTTTACAGAGTGCTATGATCTTTTCATTTTTTAAACCAACTCATGAATATAGAGAAATTTAATTTAAGTTTATTTAATTCAATCAATGCTTCGGATAATGCTTTGGATTTCACCATTTCTTTCGCCATATTTATAGCCAATGATCTATTTTATATCGTGATTCTTTTGATGTTTTTGGCTTGGTTTAAAGGCAATTTTGACACCAAAAAACAAATCGTTAAAGCTACTGTGTTTACTATCGTCGCTTTTCTTATCAGCCAAGTGATTTCAAGTTTCTTTTATTATCCTAGACCCTTTGTCTTGGACGTTGGACGCACGATTATAGAACATTCACCGAATGGATCATTCCCGAGTGATCACATGCTGTTTTTTAGTACGATTGCATTTTCTTATATTTTTTCAAAGCAAAAAGCTGTCGGCTATGTATTTCTAGCTTTCGCTTTTCTTGTGGCGTGGTCGAGAGTCTATTTGGGTGTGCATTATCCAATGGATATGGCAGGCGCGTTGATCATTGCTGTTTTGCTGAATTTTGTTGGACTGTCTTTATGGCGAAAATATGGGTCTTATTTGGTGAGCATGATCTTAAAAGTTTACGAGTTCCTATTCTCAGCCATGATTAAAAAAGGCTATATCCGCTAAATTAAGTTTGCTAGATATTTGCGATTACAAACTTTTGCTGCTGCTATAGTTACATTGCCAACATCCTGCCAGATGAATATTTCTGATGATTCATCTGGCGTTCACATCCTGCTTCTCCATCTCAAAAATAGTCAGACTGCTCAATTCCATTTGCTCATTAGAGTAGATTACTTCTAATACTTTTTTTGCTGCGAAATATGCTTTGTTGTACGACTATTATTAAATATCTTCTTCAAAAAGCCTTCAACTCAAATGCCACGAAAACTTGTAATGTCTTCAAAATTGATCGTTAGCTAGGTCATTTGTCGTAAATCAAATACAGTTAATATCCATAACTGCAACACAGTCAAAATTCTAAAGCAGTAAGATAAAACTAGAATGCTCTTGCAGATTGTTCGGCTCATGAAAAATGCTGAGGCGAAGTTTCAAAATTTAGATCTGTAGAAAAGTTGGTGGCGACACCAAGATGATGCCAAAGAGTTGTAAAAGCTTGATAACTATAAGGAGTATCTAAACAATGATTTTAGTGACTGGTGGTTTAGGCTTTATAGGCTCACATATAGCCTTGAGTTTAATGGCTCAAGGTCAAGAAGTCATTATTGTGGATAATTTATCCAATGCAAATTTACAAACACTTGAACGACTAGAATTTATTTCAGGCATGTATGTCCCTTTTGTCAAACTCGATATTCGCAATACTCCCGCACTCAATAAAGTATTTGAACAATATACCGTCGATGCTGTCATTCATACGGCAGGCTTTAAGTCATTGGAAGAATCCGTCCTTAAACCACTTGAATATTATAATGATAATGTCAGTTGTATCATGAGTTTGCTGCGTGCCATGCAGCGAACAGGTGTACGAACACTGATCCATTTATCAAGTTTAGCGGTATATGGTCAGTCGTCGGCAGAATTAAAAGAAGACACAGAAATCAATTTTACCTATCCAAATCCCTATGTGAAATCTCAACAAATGGTGGAAGAAATTATACGGGATACGGCACGTACGGATAATGAGTGGAAAATTGCGATTTTGCGTTTAGGAAACGTCGCAGGTGCTTTCGAGCATGCAGTTTTAGGTGAGTTTGTAGCGCCATTGCCAAAAAATATCGTGCCACTAGCGATGCAAGTTGGGGCTTTACAACGAGATTTTATCGAACTTCGCAAACAAGCTAAAACTGGAGATGGTACTGTGGAACGGAGTTTCTTGCATGTACTCGACTGTTGTAAGGCGGTGTGGCAATGTTTGCAATGGTTGTCGCAGCAGCAATTCGCCTGTGAGGCCTTTAATATTTCAGGTGAGTTGGTTTCGATACAGCAACTATTAGATACGCTTTCAGAAGTGACACAGGCGGAGATTAAGACGGTCGAATCTAGTTTTTACCCCAGCCATGAATATGACCAGCTTGGGGCAAGTACACAGAAAGCGAAAAGTACTTTTGATTGGCAGCCTGAACAAGATTTAAAGAAAATGCTAGAAGATGAATGGCGTTTCTATCAACAAACATTAAGAGGTAATTAACTCGTCTTGTATTGGAAAAAATCATCATTGAGTATGATTTTCCTTATAAAATCACGATAAAGATTATCAAATAAACCATTTATAATTGATAATGGTTATTATTTACAAACCTAAGCAAGTTACCTAAACTGTATTTATCAGCAGAATTTGATTCTGCACAGACGTTCAAGTTTTATAGATAAGGATATGAGGTCATTTATGCAAACACGTATTGAACATGACACAATGGGCGATGTTGAAGTACCTAGCGATGCGATGTGGGGTGCACAAACACAGCGTAGTTTGCAAAACTTTAAAATTGGTGGTGAACGTTTACCACGTCCAATGATTCGTGCAATGGGTCTCGTGAAAAAATCAGCTGCGATCACCAACGCAGCATTGGGTCAAATCCCTCAGGAACTTTCTGGTTATATCGTTAATGCAGCCGAAGAAGTGATCTCAGGGCAGTGGGATGCACAATTCCCACTGGTAGTTTGGCAAACTGGTTCAGGTACGCAAAGTAACATGAACTGTAATGAGGTAATTGCCAATATTGCCAATCAAAAACTGGGTAATCCGTTGGGCTCACAAAAACCTGTCCATCCCAATGATCATGTCAATCGTGCTCAATCGACCAACGATTCATTCCCAACCGCAATTCATGTGGCTGCAAGTCTACAAATCAATGAGCTTTTAATTCCTGCAGTAACGAAACTGCGTAATACTTTAGAAGCAAAATCTAACGATTTTAAAGATATTGTTAAAATTGGCCGTACACATTTACAGGATGCAACGCCTTTAACATTAGGCCAAGAGTTTAGCGGCTATGTTTCACAGCTCGATCATGGTTTGAAGCGTTTAAATCAAGCTTTAGAAGGGCTGTATGAATTACCACTAGGCGGAACAGCGGTGGGTACAGGTCTCAACGCACATCCTGAATATGCTGTAAAAGCAGCAGCAGAACTTGCGAAACAAACGGGTCTGCCATTTGTAACTGCGCCCAATAAATTTGAAGCACTTGCAGGACGTGATGCAGCTGTATTCGCGTCGGGTGCGTTAAAAACACTTGCTGCAAGTTTAAATAAAATCGCTAATGATGTGCGTTGGTTAGCCAGTGGCCCACGTTGTGGTTTTGGTGAGCTACGCATTCCAGAAAATGAGCCAGGCTCAAGCATCATGCCAGGTAAGGTCAATCCAACTCAAAGTGAAGCCATGACAATGGTGGTTGCTCAAGTACTTGGAAATGACACAACCATTAATGTTGCCGGTGCATCGGGTAACTTTGAATTAAACGTGTTTATGCCTGTTATTGCCTTTAACTTATTGCAATCTATTCAACTCCTCGGCGATGCATGTAATAGCTTTAATGACCACTGTGCAGTAGGCATTGAGCCAAACCGTGAAAAAATCGATCATTTCTTACATGATTCATTAATGTTAGTTACGGCACTCAATCCTGTAATTGGTTATGAAAATGCTGCGAAAGTTGCTAAAACTGCATATAAAGAAGGTAAAACTCTAAAGCAAGTTGCGGTAGAACTCGGTTTAGTCACTGCAGAGCAATTTGATGAAGTGGTTCGTCCTGAGCAAATGGTTTCACCCAATACCAAATAAATTTTTTGAGATCATTCATCTAGAGTGTTTGAAAATAAAAAGAGAAGCTAACTCATACTTAGCTTCTCTTTTTATTGGATATATGATTGAATTATTTTTCAACTAGTTATTGCCTAACACAGATTCTTTGGATTCATATTCATCTTGAAATGTATGTATATAAACAGGACTGTTTTTTAAAAATAGGGCAACGAACAAAATGCAGCAAGGCCGGAGTATGAAGCAAGTAATTCATAGGATTGGGCTTTGAATTCATTGGCACACTTGTTAAAATGCCTTTCTTTTTCTGTTTTCGTTGCTATTTGACATTTGTTTGAATAAATATTTGCAAGACAGTGTTTTATTTAAGGATTTCCCCCAATGCTCACCATCTATTTGACAGATGTCCAAAAGAACGTTCAATTTAAAGACTATCCGGGCGAGCATCCTGTTAAATTTGTTTTGAATTTTAAAAAGATTTTCCCAAGTGTTATGGAGCTTTTGCTACCAGTTTTGCCTGAGAATGAAAATCTAGAAGAAATGAGCTGGGAATCAACAACGGCAGATTTTGAAAAATTCAAATTACTACTCAGTGGTTGGGGCGTAATCGAACTGCGTTTGAATGCTATTGCGCAATATAAAGACCGTGCTTATGCAGATAACTTGGTAAAAAAAGCTCAGCAAAAGCGCAAAGAATATAAAAAAGCACAGTCAAAATTACAAACTGTTGAACTGGATTATCTATTCATGCACGAAGTTCATGGTTTGATTGATGCAGAGTTGGTTGAGCTAGGTGAAAAATTCTATCTACCGACTTTACGTGAGCTTTGGAAAAACAAAGTGTCAGCGAATGTGCTAGAAGCAAAATTCTAAACTTCATAAGGTTTTAGTCGAAAAATCCTCCGCTTAGGAGATTTTTTATATGTACAGCAGAACTTCAGATTTACTTCGACAAGTGACTGTTTCATAGTGACCCATCAAGTAACTGAAGCATTCCAACATTTGGAAAGTCGCGATACTTATCATTCCAAATGTTTCTGACTCATCTGCACATTATATTCTAAAGGATCATTTTATATGTCAAATCAGTTTATTGACCTGATAAGCAAACGTCGCACTATTTATGCTATTGGGGACAATGTAAGCCTAAGCACAGAATATTTAACTGATTTGATCCAAACAGCGATTAAACAAAGCCCGTCTTCATTTAATTCACAATCTTCTCGTGCTGTTATTTTATTTAATGGTGAAAGCGAAAAATTTTGGGGCTTAGTCGCTGACAAATTAAAATCTTATGCAAAAGATGAAGCAAGTGCTGCGAAGACCACGGCGAAAATGGCAAGTTTTGCAGCAGGTTTAGGTACGGTTTTGTTCTTTGAAGATTTAGATGTGGTCAGTGGTCTACAAGCACAGTTTCCATCTTATGCAGAAAACTTTCCAATTTGGGCAGAACACTCAACTGCCATTGCCCAATTTGCGACTTGGACTGCGTTACACACCGAAGGTTTAGGCGCATCACTACAGCATTACAACCCAATTGTGGATGAACAAGTGCATGCTGAATGGGACATTCCTGCGCATTGGAAACTTCGTGCTCAATTGGTTTTTGGTTCAGTGGAAGGTGAAGCGAAAGAAAAAGGCTATATGGATGATGCAGCTCGTTTTAAAGTCTTCCAATAATTGCAACGTATAGCACTCAATTTTGATAAAAAAGGAACGAAAAATAAGTTCCTCTTTTTATTGTAGTTTTTATTGAAATAGAAAGGGTTGGACAAGATTTTCATCCGTGAAAACCTTGTCCAGATTAGCCCATTGAGGACTGAGCTAAACGGGTGACTAGAACCAACTTTCTTGCATGTTGAGGCAAGTATCATCAAGTTCTAGCAATAACTTGGCTTGATGTTCTATTTCAGGTAACTCCCAGCGGATAAAATATTGCGCGGCTTGTAATTTACCAGCTAAGTATTGTTGATCTTCAGCTAAATCGGAATGTTCAAATTTCACTAGGGCTTGATTAGCCATTTCAAGCCATAGCCATGAAATGATGACTTTGCCCATCATGTCTAGATACAACGCAGAATTTCCCAGTGCCTGATCGACACGACCTTGGGCGAGGACTTGTCCCAAACTTTGTGTGGTTTTCTTCACCGTGTTTAAATGCGCTGAAAAAATTGCTGCAAGCGCCTGAGTTTTAGCATGTTGAGCTTGATCAATTGTATTTTGCATACGTTCTAATAACAGCATCAAACCTTTACTGTTGTGCTGCCAAAGCTTACGACCCAACAAATCCAAAGACTGAATGCCAAATGTGCCTTCATGGATCGGATTTAAGCGGTTGTCGCGATAACATTGTTCAAGCGGATACTCACGAGTATAGCCCGCACCACCTAAAACTTGGATGGCTAAATCATTGGCTTTTGGACCATAGGCAGAAGGGAATGATTTGACGACAGGGATAATCAAATCTAATAACAACGCGCTGTCTTCATTGTTAGCGGCTTGATGTTCATCAATTAAACGTGCAGCAAATAGGCATAATGCAAGTGCGCCTTCCACATAGGATTTTTGTGCCAAAAGCATCCGTTTAACATCTGTATGTTGAATGATATTGACAGGTTTAGCGGCAGGATTTTTATCTGATACTATGCGACCTTGTGGGCGGTTTTTGGCATATTCGAGTGACTCTAAATAGCCACGGTATCCAATCATGGCTGCACCTAAGCCGACACCGACTCGTGCTTCATTCATCATCTTAAACATATATTTAAGACCAGCACCTGCTTCACCAATCAGATAGCCAGTACATTGATCTTTTTCACCAAAGCTCAGCACAGTCGATGTTGTACCTCGGTAGCCCATTTTATGTAATAAGCCAGCCAGTTGAACGTCATTGGCGCCTGCAAGTGAACCATCGCTCAGGGTTTTAAACTTCGGAACAATAAACAGAGATATACCTTTTACGCCCTGAGGTGCGTCTTGTATCCGAGCAAGGACCAAATGGACGATATTTTCAGTGATATCTTGGTCACCCCCTGAAATAAACATCTTTTGGCCTTTGATGAGGTAGGTACCATCGGCTTGCGGTATAGCTTTTGTAGTCAAATCACCTAAAGATGAACCCACATCAGGTTCAGTCATAGCCATCGTTCCTGCAAAGCGACCACTGAACATATGCGATACAAACCTATCTTTTTGTTCAGTCGTACCGAAAGCTTGAATCACATTTGCAGCCGCAGCGGTTAGAAATGAATAAGCCACTGATGAAGGATTTGCTGACATGAAATAAGCATTTACAGCCATGTTAATTAAAGTCGGAAGTTGCATACCGCCTGCATCATAATCATGCTGCGCACAAAGCAAGCCGGCATCTGCAAATTGCTTCCATGCCGTTTTGACTTCAGCAATGGTTTTAACCTGTTGACCATCAAACGTAGGTTCGTTTTGATCGGCTGTTGCGTTATGGGGTGCAAAAAAGTCTTGAGCAATACCTTGTGCAGTTTCTAGGATGCTTTTGAAGGTTTCAGCATCATGCTCAGCAAAACGTGGGTAATGCGTTAAGTCTTGCGCTTTAAACACGTCAAATAGCAAAAAATTTAAATCTTTGTCATTGATTAACTGCGCCATTGATCAATCTCTAATCGGGTCGAATTTTATGGCTTAAGCCTAGCAGTTGATTTTTAGATATAGAATTGTCAATAATGACACTTAATAAGTCAAAAATGACATTTGATAATTTGAAATTTAAATGAAGAAAATCATAATTTTAGCCTTTGATGGTGCTTTGGCTTCTGCGATTACAGGGGTTGTTGATCTATTTGCAATGGCGGGAGTCAGTTGGAACCGGATTCAAAAACAAAATGTGCAGCGGCTATTTCAGGTTAAAATTGCCTCACAACATGGTCAAGCAGTGCAATGTATCAATGGCATCAAGCTTTATGCAGATTTAGCATTTTCTGAAATAACAGATGCAGATATCATCATTGTTCCAACGATAGGCGCGCCGATCTTAGATGCTTTAGCGCAAAATTCAGCACTAATCGAGTTATTAAAAACTCGGCAATTGCAGAGCGGACTGATCGCAGGAAATTGTACGGGTAATTTTTTTCTGGCAGAAGCAGGGCTTTTAGATGGTAAGCAGGCAACGACGCATTGGGGCTTTCAGCAAATGTTTCGTGAACGCTATCCTTTGGTCAAACTGAACGCAGATCAGCTCATTAGCCATGATCAAAATATTTACTGTGCTGGAGGTGGCTTAGCATGGTTTGATTTGGGACTGCACCTGATAGAACGTTTTTATGGTTTTGAAACGGCAATCCACACGGCAAAATCATTTGTATTGGATTATCGTCGTGATAGTCAGTTGTCCTATTCATTATTGAAAATATCTAAACCGCATCAGGATGGTTTGGTGCAAAAAGTTCAAGATTGGTTAGAACAGCATTATCATGAAAATATTGTCTTAGATGATCTTGCGGCGCAGTTTAATGTGACAACGAGGACATTGATTCGACATTTTAAAACGGCTTTGGATATTCCTCCCAATCAATACTTACAATCAATACGGATAGAAGCTGCACGAAAGCGTTTAGAAGAAACGGGACACGCTTTAGATCTGATTATGCGAGAGGTTGGCTATAGTGACCCAAGCTCATTTCGACGGTTATTTCAAAAAAAAACGGGGCTGAGCCCCTTAGAATATCGTCGACGTTTCAGCCGACGATTTGATGTTTAGTTATAGTTTAAGCCGTTCGAACGGTATAACGACCATGTAAAATGTAGTAAGCACCAATACATGCAAAGGCAGCAAATGCGCTATACAAATACAATTGTGAGTAACCAATATGGTCGAGCAATTTACCGATAAAGTATGGTCCAAAGCCTAAGCCTGCATCCAAAAATATAAAGAAAGTCGAAGTGGCAAAGCCCATACGTTCAAGCGGTGCACTTTTCACGGCAACTGTTTGGCAGACCGACTGAATATTGCCATAACCGAGTCCAAGTAAGCCGGCACAAAGTAAAAGCATCCATGAACTCTGTGTGATACTGAGCAGTACCAATGCTACGCCCATAATCACAAAAGCAGGGTAGATCACAATATTTTCACCTTTACGATCCATCAACGGGCCTGTAAATGGGCGAGAAATTAAAATCGCAATGGCATACATCAAAAAGAAAAACGAGGCTGTTTCAGCCAAATCGATTTCTTTGGCATAGAAGTTAATGAAAGATAAAACACCTGAATAGCAGATTGAAGCGAAAAGCATGATGAATGATATCGGTAATGCTTTAGGTTCTACAAATTGAGCAATCCAACTCGGTTTTTTGACGGCTTCAACAGTATCGAAGGGTTTATTGATTTTGGGTAAATCGGGCACTTGAATCAGCAAGGCAACCAATAGGCAGCTCAATGCGATAATCGTAGAAACGATAAAAATCGCGTGATAACCAATGTGTAACATCATCCAAATGGCAAGAAATGGCCCAATAGCTGTACCTAAAGTACTACTCATGCTGTAGTAGCCAATGCCTTCACCGCGACGTGTCGCTGGTAAGATTTGGGCAATTAAGGTACCCAGCACTGTTGATGCCATACCCATCATAAAGCCATGCATAAAGCGTATGAAGAGCAACATGCCGACGCCAGACTGAATGAAGTAAAAACCAGAAAAAATTAAAAAGCCAATTAAACCAACGATCAGTGTCGTTTTACGTCCAAAGCGTTCTAGGAATTTGCCTACCAATAAACGCCCGACCAATGTGCCGACAATGAACAAGCCTGAAACTAAACCGGCTTGAGCAGTTGTCGCACCCAATTCAGCCACCGCATAGCCCACGATCACCACAACCAAGAGATAAAAGGTTAAAACCAATTGGAAGTTAATGGCGCTGACTAAAATAAAATTTCGAGTCCAAAGTGGTGCTTTATCTTGCATGATCATCACCTACAGTGCTTTGTTCAAGTTCTTGCATGAGACGGTGTAAAATTTGAATGGAGTGTTGGATATCTTGGCTAGCTAATGGCGCGATCAGGCGCTGCTCAAAGGCATCTATGTCTTTTGCACATTGCTGAAATAACTCACGTCCAGTCTCGCTGAGCATCATTTTCTTTTGACGTTTATCGTTAGTTTGTACATGACTCAAAATATCCATCTGCGCAAGAATTTTGACACGCTTAGTGATGGATGGCTTGGATACGTTTAAATATTCAGCCATTTCAATAGATGTACAAGCGGTTTTTTCACGGATGACAAACATGACTTGCCAAAGCGAATAGTTCAATTGATAGGGCAATAAAATCGTGTTGATTTCATCACTTATGAGACGCGCACAGCGCAGAAGTGAAGAGCGGAAACCTAATGAGGTATTCATGATAGTTAACTAGGGTAACTAAATTATCGCAACTGTACGCCTAATTTATTTTCAATTCAAGTGAACAACTCAAAGCATAAAAAACAGGTATAAAAAAACTGCGCGTACACAGGTTTTTTTGTATAACATTTCATTTAAAGCTTATCGTTCAATGCATATCGTTGAATTGATAACTTAAACAATGCGAGTTTATTCTACAGAAGCTTCTGCAGCAGCAATTGCAGCATCTTCTGCTGAGCTGTCTGCATTTTCTGAAATTTCTACACTTTCACCATCTGCATAAGCAAATTCTTCACCTTCTGATTCAGCTTGCTCTAAATAAGCCGCAAGTTGTTCATCTGTTAATTCTTCAGGTTCACCTTCAGACATCATTGCTTGTTCTTGTAATTGCGCTTGTTCTAAATTGCTCATCATACTTTGCATATTGAACATCAATGGGATCATGACCAATAAATAAACAATCATCAGGATTAGATACAATGACCCAATAACTTTCTCTGTTTGTTCCGTTGGACGTTTTATGCCATATTTATTTTCACCTTCGGTGCCTTTTGCAGCCATCACATAAATGCTAAAGATGGTTCCGACCAGTGGGATGAGAAAAATTAAACAGAGCCAACCGCTTTTATTTAGATCATGTAAACGACGAATCGTAATGCAGATCATTGCGACAAACATTGCAATAATGGAAACGACAATGAGAGCGATCGCACTGAGTCCTAAGAATGAATTAAAAAGTGCTTCAATACTACGTTCTGCTGAATTGAAAAATGCAAAAAGACCTAGCGCGACGCTGATACCCAATAGGCAGGTATAAATCATACTAATGATAAATAACCACGCTAAATAGGACAGGCGGCCAAAACGTCCTTCAGGAGACAGTGGATGATCGGCTTTTTGAATTTGAGGCTGAATATTTTGATCTTGTTGAAACGGATTCAATTCGCTTGAAGTAAGTTCAGTCATTATTATTCCAATTTTAATTATCTAATGTATTTTCTATGCCCCAAAGGGCAGCATTATTGTATAGCGAAGTAAAAAAAGGTCAAATATTAGACATGGCTAAGTCATCAAATATTCCTTAGCCATGCTGTAATGTGGTCTGTTATTTATGTAATTTACGATACTCTTTAGGGCGCATTGGACGACTGGCTTTCCACAAACCTTTCTTTTGTTTACGTGCTTTACTTTGTAAATTCATCATATAGTGCAAATGCTTTTGGTCACGGATGTATTCTTCGTACACCCACGCAGCACCACGTTTTACCATTTCTTCATTCATGCATTTACGATAGCGATAAATAACCCCAACGCAGCGGCCATAACGGTCTACATCAGTGATTTTTACGCGGATAAATTTCTTATAAACCATGGATTTGATCAGGCGGGCTGACTCTTTACCGTAAGCTTGTGTCGATTCTGGCGCATCCACATAAGCAAAGCGAAGTTTGGTTTTAGAACGTCTCAGATTCATCCGATAGCAGGTGAGGGTATCGCCATCACTAATATCGGATACACGGCAGAGGTAAGATTTTCCTTTCTTAAAAGGTTGAAAAAAATCCTTTAAGAATATAGTGACTTTATAGAGAACATAGACTGTGATCAGGCACAATACTGCACCTAACGCCATGAGCCAATTCGCGGAGAGATTTGAAAGCATACAAAATGATATGAACGAGCTCATATCGCATAAAAACAGGAATTTAGATTTTATAAGAACTCATGATTTATGGCTGTCGAATAAACCGGCGGTCAGTTAAAAATACATTAAATAATCAGCATTTGATCTATAAATATACAGCAAGTTTCATCACGCAAAATTCAATCTAAACCCATTTAAATAGCCTAAGCAAATTGATATACCATCATAAAAAATAGCCTAAGCAAATATTTTAGAAATTTCGCTTCGCAAAAAGACATGCCGTGAATTTAATTCCAAATCATTATGCCAATACATCCCTAATTTAATTTTCGGCAAGTCTACAGGTACATCAAAAATATTCAGTTCGGGAGCAACCTGTAAATGCGTCAAAATATTTTGCGGAATCGTCAATATCGCCTTGGGCTGCTGTGCCAACATTTGTAGCGCAGTAGAGTAATGCTGACAGCGTAAAAAAATCTCTCTAGAGTGTTTTTTACGATTTAAATAAATATCCTCGACTAATACACCTGCACGTCGGGAAGAAACCCCAATATGAGGAGCCGAAAGATAAATATGTTCATCCATTTTGGGATGTTGACTACAAACCACGAATTGGTCTTCAACTAAGGTTTGAAAATTAATCTTTTCACCAAAGTTTTGCTCAAGGTCAATCGCAAAATCAATTTGCTGTGCAGCAAGGTCAGCCACAATGGTTTTGCGATCTAATTTGATACTGGAAAATTGGATCTGAAACTGTTGCTGTTGAAAGTGTTCAACTAACTTGGGAAAAATGATCGGTTCAATTTCATCATGTACCGCAATTTTCAAGCTCTGTACCATTGAAGGAGTAAATTGTTGTTTTTGGATAGAAATACTTTGAATCGCAATAAGCGCATTTTTAATTACAGGATAAATCTGCTCGGCAAATGGCGTAGGAAGCATTTTTGCTCCAGCACGTACAAATAAGTCATCTTGTAAATGTTGTCTTAACCGTTGAAGTGCATGACTCGCTGCAGACTGAGTAATACACAAAATTTTTGCAGCTTTTGAAATGCTTTTTTGTTCATAAATTGCGATATAAAGTGGATATAAATTGATATCCATACGGTGGAAAACACCCATATCGATGACGGTATTTTTATGAATACTATTCATGTTCATCTATTGAATTAAATCATTTTGTTCATGTTAGATTTCAGGTTATGGTGTTGTAAAGCGTAAAGAACATAATATTTAAAGGATGTTGTCATGTTTGAACTTTCTGCACGTGCACAAGATTATATTGAAAGAACAAAAAAATTTATTAAAGATGAAATTGAGCCTGTAGAAACTGAGTTTTGGGCAGAAGTTCATGAGCTGAACCAAGGTGGCGATTGGACCAAATGGCAATGGCCGGCACAGTTAGAGGTCTTAAAAGATAAAGCCAAAGCTGCGGGCTTATGGAATATGTTCTTACCTTGTTCTGAACTTGGGCAAGGCTTATCTGTACAAGAATATGCACACATCGCAGAACTTTCAGGCCGTAGCTTACTTGCACCTACGGTATTCAATTGCAATGCACCTGACAGCGGCAATATGGAAGTGATTTGGCGTTATGGTACCGAAGAACAAAAGCAGCAATGGTTAACACCATTACTAGACGGCAAAATCCGTTCGGTATTTTGTATGACAGAACCTGCTGTTGCTTCAAGTGATGCCACCAATATGGAAGCTACGGCTGTCGTTGAAGGCGACGAAATTGTATTGAATGGCCGTAAGTGGTGGTCTTCAGGTTTAGGTGATCCTAATGCCAAAATCATTATTTTTATGGCGCATACACCAGATGAAAGCAAAGACCGTCATCATCAGCATTCTATGGTTTTAGTACCTGTTGAAACTGCTGGAGTCAAAATCGAACGTATGTTACCTGTGTTTGGCGACTATGATGCGCCACATGGACATGGTGAAATTAGCTTCACAAATGTTCGTGTTCCTGTTGCAAACTTCATTGGCGGCGCTGGTCAAGGTTTTGAAATTGCACAAGGTCGTTTAGGCCCAGGCCGTATTCATCATTGTATGCGTTGTATTGGTGCTGCCGAAAAATCGCTAGAACTGATGATTGACCGCGGTATGAGCCGTACTGCTTTTGGTAAAGAAATTTTAAAACTCGGTGGCAATTTAGAACGCGTAGCAGAAGCACGTGTTGCGATTGATCAGGCACGTTTACTGACTCTTTATGCAGCATATAAAATGGATACTCTAGGGAATATGGCTGCATTAACCGAGATTTCTGCAATTAAAGTAGTTGCGCCGAGTGTCTTAGAAAAAGTTGTCGATATGGCGATTCAAATCCACGGTGGTGCTGGGGTTTCTCGAGATACACCGCTCACAGGTTTCTTTGCGCAAGCACGTTCACTGCGTCTAGCTGATGGCCCTGATGAAGTGCATAAAGGTATGATTGCTAAATTAGAATTGGCAAAGCGCGGTTACAGCAGCCGCCGTAAAAAATAAACAAGTTGTAGTCACATATTTGGCATGGCAACCCTGAGTTGTCCATGCTATAAAACTATAGAAAATTATATTTTTATCATCATGATAGATTCAAGTTTAGGAAGAAAAGCATGTCAGTGATCGATGTAGGCGGTTCAGTTCGTGAGGGTGAAGAACTGGATGTACGTGCTGTAGGAAATTGGTTGATTGAACATGGCGTTGAAATAGAAGGGCCTGTTGAAGTCACTCAATATTCAGGTGGCGCATCAAATTGGACTTATCGCTTAAAATACGACAATGCTGATTTAATTTTACGTCGTCCACCGAAAGGCACCAAAGCCAAGTCTGCACATGATATGGCACGTGAGTATAACGTTCAGAAGGCATTATCTGAATTTTATCCTGTACTCCCTGAGATGGTGGCACTATGTCAGGACGAATCAGTGATTGGCTGTGATTTCTATGTAATGAAACGCGTAGAAGGTATCATTCCACGTGCAAACTTACCCAAAGAAATTAATTTTGATGAAAGCCAAGTTCGCGAATTATGCATCAATGTGATTGATAAACTCGTTGAGCTGCATCAAGTGCCTTATGAAGGCACTTCTTTAGAAAAAATAGGCAAGGGCGACGGATACTGTCGTCGTCAAGTGGAAGGTTGGGACGCACGCTATGAAAAAGCCAAAACCTTAAATGTTCCTTCTTTTAAATATGTCCGTAATTGGCTCAAAGACAATATTCCTGCTGACTCTAAAACCTGTGTAATTCATAACGATTGGCGTTTTGATAACGTGATATTAGATCCAAATGATCCTACCCAAGTGATTGGTGTATTGGATTGGGAAATGGCAACATTAGGCGATCCATTGATGGACTTAGGTTCGGCTTTGGCGTATTGGGTTGAAAGTGGTGATAACGCGATTTTTAAAGCCACACGCCGTCAACCGACCAACCTGAAAGGCATGTTTAGCCGTAAAGAAGTCGTTGAATATTACTTAGAAAAAACTGGTCTTAAAACGGACAATTGGACCTTTTATGAAGTGTTCGGCATTTTCCGTTTAGCCGTGATTGCGCAGCAAATTTATTATCGCTTTTACCACAAGCAAACCAATAATCCGGCATTTAAAGATTTTTGGATTGTGATCCATGCTTTGCATATTCGTGCCTTAAAACTTATTGGTTTGCAAAAACTTGAAGCCAATGACGTGGCACAAAAATATATTGAAAAAATGAAGGATATTTTAGGGAAATGACCACGATATATTTAATTCGGCACGGTCAGGCTTCTTTTGGTGCGGAAAGCTATGACAAGCTTTCTCCCAACGGTGAGCTACAGGCTAAGGTGCTGGGACAGTATTTCGACCGTATTTTAAAAGAAAGTCCTTATGTGGTTGCGGGCTCCATGCAACGTCATCAACAAACAGCCAATCTTGCATTGGCTGAATGCTTTCCAGAAGCACAAGTTGATACAGATAACGCGTGGAATGAATTTAATCATCAGCAAGTTTTTGCACAATATGAACCTCGATTTAACCAGCCGCATTTATTAAAAGAAGATGTATCTAAGCATGAAAACCCACGTGCTTATTTATCTAAAATTTTTGAAGGTGCCATTGAACGTTGGACAGGCGGAGAATTTCATCATGAATACGATGAATCTTGGCCACATTTTAAAAATCGAGTCGAAACAGCGCTAGAAAAGTTATGCACTCAACTGGCTGAAACCAAACCGCGTTATGCCGTTGTGTTTAGTTCAGGTGGAGTGATCTCCGTTGCAGTCGGTAAAATTTTAGGGCTGAGTCCTGAAAAAACATTTGCACTTAATTGGGCCATTGCCAATACCAGTATGACAACACTGCGTTTGGTTGGAAATGAACCGCAATTACTCAGTTTAAATGAACACCATTTTATAAAAGCAGTTGATCCAAATTTATTGACTTGGATCTAAGATAAACAAAGGAATTATCATGGCTAAAACAATTTTAATTACAGGTGCAAGCTCAGGGATTGGTGCAGGAATGGCACGCGAGTTTGCACAAAAAGGCTACAACTTAGCTATTTGCGCACGTCGTTTAGAGCGTCTAGAAACACTAAAACAGGAATTGGAAAGCCAATATGGCATCAAAGTGATTGCGAAAACCCTCGATGTCACAAATTATGATCAAGTGTTTGAAGTATTCCGTGCCTTTAAAGCAGATTTTGGCAGTATTGACCGTGTTATTGTCAACGCAGGTGTCGGTGAAGGTCGTCGTATTGGTAAAGGTAATTTTGAAATTAACCGTGCCACAGTTGAAACCAACTTTATCTCTGCTTTGGCGCAATGCGAAGCTGCGGTTGAAATTTTCCGTAGCCAAAATGCAGGGCATTTGGTGGTGATTTCGTCGATGAGTGCTATGCGTGGTATGCCTAAACATTTAACGGCTTATGGTGCAAGTAAAGCAGGTGTTGCTGCTCTAGCTGAAGGTATTCGTGCAGAGCTGATTGATACCCCAATTAAAGTGACGACTATTTTCCCTGGTTATATTCGTACGGAGATCAATGAAGGTGCGAAAAAACTACCATTTGAAGTCGATGAAAAAACGGGTTCACATCTTTTAGCAAAAGCCATTGAGAAAGCACCAGTTAAAGCTTATGTACCACAATGGCCTTGGTTGCCTTTAGGTCTTGCGATGAAAGTATTGCCGTTGAAGATCGTGAATAAATTGGGTTAAACCTTTATGCAATAATAAAGCTCCAATTTTGGGGCTTTATTATTCTCAAGTGATATTCGTCATCCTCTGTAGGCTAAAAAGGAATACATAAAACCTGTGATGAAAAGACATAAAAAGCAGCCGATTTTGCAAAGAAAAAATGGAGTAAATACTCAGATTATTTATAAATAAGATATTGAAAATAAATAAAATGTTGAATATTTGAACAGACGATGATTTGTTCTCAAAATAGCGATTTCCTTTTTTTTAATTTGCTTTAATGTACAACTGTTCATTAATTTTTAGGTTTGTACTATGTCTATGTCTTCCGATATGACAGATCAACAGCGAATTAACAAAGTCAGAACTGTCGTAACGAAAGCTGGTGAAGACTTACGTCAGCAATATCCCATTTTAAAACATCAAAACTTTATAGGCGCAGCCATCCTTATTTTTGCGCTACTAGGAATGTTGGGTTCAGCTTGGGCGTTTGCTGTTGGCATTTTACCGGCATGGGCTTGTGTGATTTTGGTGGCGATGTTTGCTTCACTGACACATGAATTAGAACATGACCTGATTCATTATATGTACTTTAAAAAGACGCCGTGGGCTCACCATCTCATGTTGGCCTTGGTGTGGTTAGCACGTCCGAATACCATTAGTCCTTGGGCACGTCGTCGTTTGCATCTCAACCACCATAAATATTCAGGTTCAGAATACGATTTGGAAGAACGGGGCATTAGTAATGGCATGCCGTGGGGTTTACGTCGTATATTGGTCATTAGCGATCAATTGATGACGGTTTATTTGCGCCCATTTCAAATGTTCAAGATGATTAGGACATTCATTGAAAAACAACCTGAAAAAGAACGTAAAACGGCATTCTTCTCTCAATTGACTGGATTTTTCCCTTTAAGTTTTGTTTATTACGGCATTTGGTATGTATTTGTCATTTATCATGTGGTGAATGGTATTGCTCCAATGTTAGGACAAAGTATTAGTTGGTCAGTCAATTTAGTGAAATTAATTCCGACGATTAATTTTTTAGCTGTGATTTGGATTATTCCGAACTTTATACGTTCTTTCTGCTTACAATTTATCAGCTCAAATATGCATTATTATGGTGATATTGACCCACGCGATGTCATTAAACAAACTCAGGTGTTAAATCCGTGGTGGTTGTTCCCAATGCAATTATTTTGCTTTAACTTTGGTTCGACCCATGCCATCCACCATTTTGTGGTCAAAGAGCCGTTTTATATTCGTCATCTAACCGCAAAAACTG
This sequence comes from Acinetobacter sp. CFCC 11171, assembly GCF_003268405.1. Classification (NCBI taxonomy): domain Bacteria; kingdom Pseudomonadati; phylum Pseudomonadota; class Gammaproteobacteria; order Moraxellales; family Moraxellaceae; genus Acinetobacter; species Acinetobacter sp. CFCC 11171. The sequence continues at coordinate 74,384 of NZ_LQXP01000006.1, forward strand.
CACACCAAGTCATGCGTGAGGTTGGTGTACGTTTCAATGATTTTGGAACCTTTAAACGCATAAATCGCTGGAATTAAATCAGTACTAGCTTCAAAAAAAGCCCTCAATTGAGGGTTTTTTTATGATCTAAACTTTTATAAATTACTTGTGTGCAAAAAAATGCTTGAGCGCATCTTGCAAGGCAACTTGCCATACCGCGTAGGAATGTCCGCCGATATATGATTGGTAATGCACATCATGACCTTTATTTTTTAAATCGGCTGCAACAATAGGTGAAGTCTCTAAAATACTCAGTTCATTATTATTTCGAGAGCTTTCATAACTATTGGCAGTAATAAACCAATGCTGTTTAGGTGGTGAGGTTTTATCACGAATGATTTTACTCATGCCATTAGGGAGGTCTGTCGGCGCATTATGCCACCAAAATGATCCAGATAACGGTACGACATGACTAATTTGATTTGGATTTTCTAAGGCTAAATAAGCTGAACTTAAACCGCCAAGACTTGACCCAAGTAGTACCGTTTTCTTCGAATCGACTTTTGCAGGTGCATTTTTTTGAATCCAAGGCATCAGTCATCACTAAAAAATGCTGAAAATTTAGTATTTGGTGTTAATTCTTTCGGTCGTTCCTGATCGTTCGGTGGAGAAACAAAAATGGCTTGAATTGGCGGTAACTGACCTTGCTCAACTAATATATCTAATGCCTTTGGAACATTCAGCAACTCGTTATATTGCTGACCATCAAAAAATATAGCGGTGATATAGCTTTGATTTTTCTTAGCTTTAGATTGGTAAATTTGGATTTTACGTGAGTTATTCAAAATTTTGCTGTCTAGAACAAACTCTTGTAATTGGGGCTGGTGCACATTTGGATATTGTTTTGGATCAATAAAAGACGGGGCATCTTTAAGCGCCACTAAATTTTCATTACGCAAGCCTGATGTGTCATCACTTGCGAGATAAGTCTTTTTATTGAAAGGATCAATCCGTTGTACCTGTATCACAGCACGACGCTGCATTCTTGATTCTTTAAGTTTTGGATTCAGATGCGGACAATAATTTGACAGATAGCCTTCTAAGTTCGGTAAATCGACAGCAAAGCTATAACTGCCAATATAACGATGATCAATAATCGATTCTTTAAACCAAATATCGGTATTTGGTAGGCGTGTTAACCATTCATGGTCATTACTTGGGCCACCAATAAGGCGAACATTATGCTGCGCACCTTTCCATAAGAAAACTATGCGGCTATGTTGTTCATCATAGTTTTCAATGATTGGTGTACCTATAAGCTCTACACGCTTCCAAAAATCTTCACGAATTTGAGCATGTTGTTTTGGATTTTGATTTAACTGATGTTGTAGGTTTAATAATATTTGGCTTTGCGCTTTGACATCTTCACATGCAGCAGCATAAGGGAAATGTTTTTTTTCTGTTGTATCGGTTGAAGCGGGTAAGTTTTGAGTTTGGGCAAAAGCAGAAGAAACAGCAAAGCTCATAGAACAAGCCAAAAAAAGTAGGGAAAGTTTTTTCATTGAAATAATAAAATAGGTAGAATGAAATTAGATAAATGATAATCATTATTAATATAAAAAACTAGCAATATGCCGCAGAATGGTGCTTTTAAAAAAAGAAAATGTAGAAAAATAACAATAGAGTCAATGCTTTGTTTTTTAAAATAATTAAAATAATGCAGTCGACAAGCTCTCAATCATTGCTAAATATTATGCTACTCAAAGTATCAACACTGCTGCTGTTACCTGCATTATTGATCCAAGGTTACCGTGTGAAAAAAAATACCCCACGTTTAGCAGAACCGATGGGAGAACGTTGTGGGATGAGTGGTCAGGGTAATAGACCATTATCGGTATTAATACTAGGTGATTCAGCAGCAGCAGGTGTCGGCGTCGAGCATCAGTCGGATGCGCTATTGGGACAATTGCTTAAAATTTTATCGCCTGATTATCAAGTTCATTATTGCCTTGAAGCCACAACAGGACATAACAGCCAGCAAATCATCAATGCTTTGGATAATGTCGCAAAGCAGAACTTTGATGTCGTGATCAGTTCTGTTGGTGTCAATGATGTCACAGCATTAAAACAGCCAGACCAATGGTTGAAGCTCCAGCAGCGTTTATATCAAGCTGTCGAGGAAAGGTTTCATCCACAGCTATTGATCATTTCAGGTGTGCCACCAATGGATGCGTTTCCAGCTTTACCGTTTCCATTGTCATGGTTGTTTGGACAATATTCGCAAAAGATGAATGCGATTTTAAAAAATTATGTTAATACTCAAGCGAATATGCGATTAATTCAATACGATTTACACGAGTATCGTGAAAAAAATTTAAAAATGGCCAAAGACGGCTTTCACCCGAGTAAAGAAATTTATCAGTTATGGGCTGAAAAAATAGCGAAACATATCACTGAACAATTTTCATAGATAATATATGATTCAATCACTTGGTGAAGTTACATCTATATGAGTAAAGATATTTCAGACGTGAATCCGCAAATCGAAACGCATCCTTTAGCGCCATTTTTGCCATCAAATGGGAAACTCTTGATGCTAGGGAGTTTTCCTCCACCCAAAACACGCTGGAAGATGGATTTTTATTATCCAAATTTCCAAAATGATATGTGGAAAATCTTTGGCCTATGTTTTTTTCAGGATAAAAATCATTTTCTCAATGTAGAGAGCAAGACTTTTAAAGAACAGCTCATTCGAGATTTTTTAAATGAAAAAGGTATAGGCATTTTTGATACGGCCTATCAAGTGATTCGTTTGAAAGGCAATGCATCAGACAAGTTTTTACAGATCTATCAGCCAACTGATATTGAGAAGCTACTTCAAAAAATGCCGAATTGTCACTATGTTATGACGACGGGAGACAAGGCGACTGATACTTTGATGCTCTCAATGCCAGAAAATACTGAAAAACCACACATTGGGCATGCTGTTCGTACCAAATTTGCAGGCAGAGATTTGACTTTATACCGCATGCCATCATCATCTAGAGCTTATCCATTGGCACTGGAAAAAAAAGCTGAGGCCTATCAAAGCTTATTTAAAGATATAGGCTTACTTTAGGGAAGTTTACGTTATTGTGAGATACCTTGAAATATATGTCTCATTTAAACAGGCAAACATTCAATGATTAAAAGGTGGCATCTTAATAATGGATAAACACCAACTCCTTAGCCATCATATTCAACATAATCCCAAAGGTTTAAACGCGCTTTAATTTCTTTGCGAATATTCGGCAGCATAGGCAGTAAAGTGCCATCGATCCATAAACTCAGAGTCTGGGATGAAACTTTTTTGTTTGCATCATTTACAATTTGCGCGCCTTTCACGATCACCAAAGTTTCTTCGCTAGCTGCAGTTTCAATGCCTTTAAATAAAAGCTGTAATTCATGACCTGTATCTTGAATTAACCATTCCAACTCAATTTGAATATTGTGATTAGATTTAAGTACAGCTTGGCCTTCAATCATGTCATTGTCCGATAAGCAGTCATGCTCAACCCGAACTTTCGACAAAAACCATTCTTGATGACCAAGGTCAGAGAGCGTTGTAAAAGGTGTTAAAATATCACTTAAATTAAATTGGCGGCTTAAATCAAAAAATTGCATTAGAAAACTTTAGGAGGAGATAAAACAAAATAAGAGGTGGATGTTAAAGCATCATCAAGTGTGAGTAAAACCTTTGCTTTTATTGAGATATTTTATGTATAAATAGCATTCAATCTATCTAAATTAAGTCTAAGAAAAATGAATTGCGAAAATAATATACACATAAATGATGTGCCCAGCCCCATAGACTTAAAAAATCCAATCGAAGCTAAACAGTGGGCAGCTGAAGTGAATCTAAAACGACCGTGGCGTTATGACATCTTTCAAATGTATGTTGACTCTATTTTGGCTTTCAACCCGAATGCCCGTGTACTTGAACTGGGTTCAGGTCCAGGTTATTTGGCTGAGTTTTTAATCAATCATTGTCCAAATATAGATTACACAGCATTTGATTTTTCCGAAGCTATGCATGACTTGGCAAAAGAAAAATTAAGTGCAGCGCAACGCTTAAAATGCAATTTTATAACAGGGGATTTCAAACAATCGGATTGGGAAGAATCACTTCACTTCAATCAAAACAGCACCTTTGATGTGATTGTTATTCATCAAGCTTTACATGAGTTGAGGCATAAGGCGTATGCAGCAGAGTTTCATCGGACTGTAAAAACGTTGTTAAATACACAAGGCGTGTATATTGTGTGTGATCATCTATATGCACCAAATGCTCAGCAAAATCATGAGTTGTATATGTCTGTTAAGGAGCATTTAGATGCGCTGAAAGCAGCCAATTATGGCCAAGTGGAATGTCTGGGTGAAGTCAATGGTTTGGTTATTTTCAAAAGCCAGCACTCATATGAACGAGACTGAACAAGAGCATTATTGAGTTGCTTGAAACTGCTTAAATCGTTCCTATTAGATCTTATCGATGAGAAAAACTTAACCAATTAGCAGTACATTGTCATTACATCATCCATTCAATAGGGAGGTATGACACTGCTTTTATACTAAATCGTTGGAATCGTGTTGTTTCTGGTTCATGAGTATAGGTTTTAATTGTTCCATTTTTTTGATGCTCTAACCAAATGATTTCGCCTTTTTCATCCAGTTTTAATTCATATGCAATTTGCGGTAAATACTGGTTTAATGCCGCCGAAATATCGTTTTGTAATCGATCAGACTTAACGACAAGGCCAACTTCCGAATTTAAATTTGCGGAACGTGGATCAAAGTTAAATGATCCAATAAACACCATTCCGTCGATATCGAAAAATTTTGCATGCAAACTAGAGGCATTTTTGCCTTTTGCGGGGATGATATTTCCAGTTATGACCTCATACCATGTGCGTTTTGAACGCTCTATATAAGGTTTAAATTCATATAGTTTCACGCCATTTTCGAGTAAGTCTTTGCGATATTTTTGATAAAACGCATGAACGACAGCGACGTCATTGGCTAAAAATGAATTGGTTAACACACGGACTTCTACATTTTTACCTGCAAGACCCGTCAGAAAGTCAGTTCCTTGTTGCGTGGGAACAAAATAAGCTGAAACCAATTCCATGCGTTCCTTGGGCTGTCCCATCAAGGTCGAAAATTGGTTATAAATTAATTCTTGCTCTTTAGCCTCACCACGAATTTTATTCGGACTATCCGCAATGAAATGTGCTTCGGCCCAATTCACCGGTCTTAGTTTAAGCTGAGCCGCCAGTTGTTGCTGTGCATAGTTAATGCGCTGTTGATCTTTAGTCAACGTTGTAGAGTTTTCTTGGTACGTTTGTCTTAATTGATTTAAGTCTTCTTTTGTACCTGCACCAATCCATTGCTGAACAGAATAACTTAAATCATCATTCCAAAAGTTCAAAAACACTTGATTGGCTTGTTGAATGGCTTCCCCATAGAAAAGGATATCCAAATCTGTAAATTGAAAACTTTCACTGGCATCAAAATATTCATTACTGATGTTACGACCACCAGTTACGCCTATAAAACCATCGGCAACAATTAATTTATTATGCATACGATGGTTAATATGCTTTAAGCGAAATACATAATCAATGACACGTAATTTTCTGAATTTATAGGGATTAAACAGTTTGATTGAAATGTTGGGATGTGCTGAAAGGGCTTGTAAGGTCGGATCGAGTTTCGTCCCGTTTTGATCATCAATTAGTAGCCTTACTTTTACCCCACGGTCAGCGGCATGCAGTAATTCTTGAAACATCAAATGCCCAATAGCATCATTTTCCCAAATATAATATTGCAAATCGATGGTGTATTTTGCGTTTCGAATCAAATGCAGGCGAGATGCAATGCTTAAGAAGGCATCATCTAAGGCTAAATAAGCCGTTTGTTTTTGTTGTAATTTTTCTAAATCCGTAGCAGACGTAATCCATTTTTCTGCATGTGATTGTATAGGGACATCTTTTTTTGACTGATTGCTAGGTAAGCTGCATCCAGTTAATAGGTTGATCGAAACAGTTAAACCGACAGTACAACTTATTTCACGTAATTGTATCATTCAAATAGCATTAATCATTCCTTGAAAAATTCATCATAACATCATGTTTTAAGGTTGTATCTAGGCTTAAAAAGAGGTTACTGTAACTCATCTGTTAATATAAGCCATACAGGATGTTTTTAGACATGAAATCACGTGCAGCCGTTGCTTTTGGACCGGGTCAGCCTTTAGAAATTGTTGAAATTGATGTGGCACCACCTAAAGCAGGTGAGGTTTTAGTCAAAATTAGCCATACAGGTGTGTGTCATACAGATGCATTTACATTGTCGGGTGATGATCCTGAAGGCGTATTTCCAGCAATTTTAGGGCATGAAGGTGCAGGTGTTGTGGTTGAAGTCGGTGAAGGTGTGACTTCAGTGCAACCGGGTGATCATGTAATTCCACTTTATACTGCAGAATGTGGTGAATGTTTATTCTGTAAATCGGGTAAAACAAATCTTTGTGTATCGGTACGAGCAACACAAGGGAAAGGTTTAATGCCGGATGGCACAACACGTTTTTCTTATAATGGTCAGCCGATTTATCACTATATGGGCTGTTCAACATTCTCTGAATATACTGTGGTTGCAGAAGTGTCTTTGGCAAAAATTAACCCTGAAGCGAACCACGAACATGTATGTTTGTTGGGTTGCGGCGTAACAACAGGCCTTGGTGCAGTTAAAAATACCGCTAAAGTTCAGGAAGGTGACTCAGTTGCAGTCTTTGGTTTAGGTGGTATTGGTTTGGCTGTGGTACAAGGTGCTAAAAAAGCCAAAGCAGGTCGTATCATTGCCGTAGATACCAATCCTGACAAATTCAAACTGGCTGAAGAATTTGGCGCTACAGATTTTGTTAATCCAAAAGATTATGATCGTCCAGTTCAAGAAGTGATTGTAGAAATGACGGGTTGGGGCGTCGACCATTCATTTGAATGTATTGGCAATACCAATGTGATGCGCTCTGCTTTGGAATGTGCTCACCGTGGTTGGGGGCAATCTGTGATTATTGGTGTGGCAGGTGCAGGTCAAGAAATTTCAACCCGTCCATTCCAATTGGTTACAGGTCGTACTTGGAAAGGCACTGCTTTCGGTGGTGTTAAAGGTCGTTCACAATTACCGGGTATGGTAGAAGAAGCCATGTCAGGCGAGATCAAACTTGAACCATTCGTGACCCATACCATGGGGCTGGATAAAATCAATGAAGCCTTTGATTTAATGCATGAAGGTAAATCAATTCGCTCTGTTGTACATTTTGAAGATTAAACTTTGATTTAAATATTTTTGATTAAACGACTAATCATTTAAAAATTAATGCGTTAATTTTCACTATTTAAAAACTAGGCTTTTGCCTAGTTTTTTTATTTGTGTCGTTATAACAAATCAAAACTTCAAATTAGGATTTGCAAAAAGTGACAAATTGTTAGACATAAAATGATAAAAAATGCCAAATGATAGATTTTGTCCCGAATTCACATGGTGGGAAATTAGCACTAAACATAAGGTAAGCATAATTTAAAAACAAATGTATATTAATGCATTATCCGAGGCAAAAAATGACAACTACAAGTTACAAGCCTGAGTGGATTCGGGAAGATTTTATTGATTTTATTGCAGAAAAATTTGATGCAATTTGGGCCTACAAACGTATAAAAGCACAATTGGTCAAATCACGTTGTGTGGGGATCGGGTTTTATGAACTGAGTTTTTTAGCGAATCACAACTTTAAAGCAGAAAATTATCGACCAGGCCAATGTGTTCTGGTGACAGTTGTAACGGATGGTGTACGGCATCAACGTAGCTATAGCATCGTCGAAATCAATACATCAGGTCATGTAGTAATCGCAGTCAAACAACACGGCAAAGTGTCCAACTACCTGACGCAATTAAAAACAGGTGATGTTGTTGAATTATCGCAACCGCAAGGTGAGTTTGGCCTAAAGCTAAATTCGGATCGACCAATTTTACTGCTTGCTTCAGGTAGTGGTATTACCTCAATCATGGCTTTGTTTAAACAAGCAATTCATCTTGAACGTGTGGTTGACCTGATTTATTTCAATCGAGATGATGCGTATTTGGATGAATTGATTCAACTAGCGAAGCAATCAAACCATGCACATTTACATGCGATTAATACGCTGAAAACTAAATTACATATCTCACCAGAGGTGCTAAACCACATGGTCCCCGATTTTAAGCAGCGAGATTGCTATGCCTGTGGTGCAGCGCCAATGATGCAAAGCATTGAGCAACTGTATCGTGAGTTTAAGCTTTCAGAATATTTAAATACTGAATATTTTCAGATGATTGCTGATGATTCAGTGCCTGCTCAACCTGTCACTTTTAGTTTAGCCCAACAAGATTTTTTAGCAGAAGGTAACTTACTTGAAAGTGCTGAAAAAGCCGGTTTAAAACCTGCGCATGGTTGTCGGATGGGTATTTGTAATACTTGTTCGTGTACGAAATTGCAGGGTTCAGTGAAAAACTTACTTACTGGCGAAATCGATCATGCGAATAACACACAAATCAAATTATGTGTCTCTCAGGCAATTTCACCTGTACGTATTCAACTCTAACCCAAGCCGCATAAAAACAAATCAGGGGCATCAACATGAATCAATCGATATATATTCGTCCGAATAGTAAGTCACGTTATTTATCTCCAGAACAAACTGCTGAATTTGGCGAAAAAGTTGAGCAAATTCGCCGTGAAATCATGCAGAGTGTAGGTGAAAAAGATGCAGCGTATATTTATAAAATTCGCAATTTTGTCCGTTATAGCGAGATTGCTTCTCGTGGCATGTTGATGTTTGCAGGTTATATTCCACCGGTTTGGTTAATGGGTACGGGTTTATTAGGTATTTCTAAAATCGTAGAGAACATGGAACTCGGTCATAATGTGATGCATGGTCAGTTTGATTGGTTAAATGACCCGAGTTTAAATGGTGCTAATTATGATTGGGATACCATTGCCACAGGTCAAGACTGGAAATATACCCATAACTATGTGCATCATACCTATACCAATATTGTGGGGATGGACCATGATGTCGGCTATGGCTTAATCCGTGTAAGTGAATCGCAAAAGTGGGAGCCACGTTTCCTTTTTAATATTCCACTGGCTGCCCAACTCATGGTTTTCTTTGAGTGGTATGTCGGCATTCAACGTTTACATTTAGAAGATGTTATTGCGTATAAAACCAAAAATTGGAAAGATGTATGGCATGAAGCGGCCGATGTACGTCAGAAAATTAAGCGCCAAGTGATTAAAGATTATGTGTTTTTCCCGCTTATTGCAGGTCCCAATGCCATTCCGGTATTTGCAGGAAATGCTGTAGCCAACGTGATTCGTAGCTTATGGGCTTCCGCTGTCATCTTTAATGGCCATTTTACAGAAGATGCGGAAAACTTTGAGATTAATAATACCGAAAATGAAACTCGAGCAGAGTGGTATCTCCGTCAAATTCGTGGCTCAAGTAATTTTAGTGGAACACAATGGTTGCATATACTCAGTGGTAATTTGAGTCACCAAATTGAACACCATTTATTCCCAGATATGCCTGCAAACCGCTATGCAGAAGCCGCACCTAAAATTAAAGCACTCTGTGAGGAATATGGTATTCACTACAACGAAGCCAGTTTTATCAAACAGTTTGCCAGCGTTTGGGTTCGACTCGCGAAATGTTCAGTGCCAAATGACTGGCGTGCCGAGCTTAAGGAACGTTCAGCTTCACTTCAGCAGCGCCTTAAACAAAAAATCATGAAGAAAATCGGGTGTTAAAATACAGTATTGTTTAGCAATATTGCCCTTAATGCTTCCAATGGATGATTTCTAAAGCATTAAATTCGCCAAAGTAGCGTTCATCTACTTTGGCTTTTTTAGATATATCTAGCGAGCGAGAGTTATTCAACTAATTGCACGCTATTCTGAATGCCACAAGATTCTACAAAATATGCATCATGTGAAACGAGGATCACCGCACCTGTATAATGCTGAATGGCTTGAGCCAATAACATTCTAGACTCTATATCTAAGTGATTTTCAGGTTCATCTAACAATAAAAGCTCAATATTCGGTGTTAAATAATTTAAGCCCAACAAGGTCACTTTTAAACGCTCACCACCACTTAAACAGTGAAATGGCAGTTCCGCTTTTTGACCACGGATTCTAAGTTGACCGAGTTGATTACGCCATTCCGTTGACGAAACCTCAGGATTAAACTTTGCCAAATTGTCCAAAACACTCAGTTCAGGTGATAAATTACTCAAGTTTTGATCTAAATACAGGGTATGCACAGACAAAAACGTTTCATGGCTAGACTGTGATGTGGTCTGACTCAAATACTTTAGAAATGTAGATTTACCAATACCATTTTTTCCTTTTAAATGAATTTTTTCACCTGCCTGTAAGGCCAAGTCGAAAGGCTGGTGCTGAGATGTTTTGCGATGAAAATGTTTAACTCTTAAGATTTCTCCTGTTTTTTCAGCGTGATGTTGAAAAACGAATTGCTGCTCTTTGACATGCTCAAGTTGTTGCTGTGACTGAATCAGTTGAGATCTCTTTTCTTCCAATTGCTTCTGCTGTTGCGTATGAACTGAAGCGAGGCTTTGACCGGCTTGTTCCTTTTTAAAATCGAGTAACACTTTGGCTTGGGTGCTTGACTTGCGTAGGACACGCCCTTGTTGTTCTCGTTTTTGCGCTTTCATCTGTGTTTCGTGTTGTTGTAATTTGAGTTGTTTTAACTCACGCTGCTGCTGTAAAGCATTACGCTGTAAGGCTTTATTTTGCAGATCGTTTTGTTGAACGTAGTCTTTATAGTTGCCAGTAACACGACTGAGTCCAAACTCATTTAAAGCATAGATATGCTCTACATGTTGCAGCAATTCTCGATCATGACTGACAACAAATGAACCGGCAGGATGGTTTTTTAAACGATCGATGAGCCAGAAACGTGAAGATGCATCTAAATGGTTACTTGGTTCATCCAAAAGTAAATAATGGTCAGTTTTTAAAAATAATGCACACAATGCCAATTTGGTTTTTTGCCCCTCACTCAGCTGAGCGACAGGGAAATTTAAATCTGTTGGTAGTGAAGCTTGCTTAAGTTGTTGCTGCCATAGTGCAGGACGGTGCCATTGGTTTTCAGTCAGCTCAAAGTCTTCAAAACTGGCATTGCCTATTTCGATACGTTGAAATGAGTCATATAAATCTTCCACACCGAGTGCAGAAGCAATCGTGTCAGCTTCTAGTCGAGAAAATTGTGATAAATAGGCATGTGGTACATTCCATGAAATTTCACCTTCATAGGGGAGATCTTTCAGATTTTGCTCATATAAGATTTTAAGGATGCAGGACTTTCCTAAACCATTGCGACCAATACATGCCGAAAGCTGTTGTTGATTGAGGTTAAATTTCAGGTTTTTAAAAAGTGTTTTTAAAGGAAATTCCAAGCTTAGTTTGGAAATTGTACAAGCTGTTTGAGTCATAGATGCACCTTGCGATAGCAAAGATGCGCAATACAAATAACTAATTTTATTCTATAAAAAAGACAATATTTGAGAAAATGCAGTCGAAGTCATTAGCCATGTGTTTGCACATCAAAAAAATGGATTTGATGATGAAAAAAACAGGGCTTACTTCATTGGCAAATACTCGAATTAAAAATAAATGGAAAAAAGCTTTAAACAGCCTAATGTTGTGCAGTCTAATAAATGTTTATTTATTAATCAATACATCAAATTTTAAAAATAGGTAGCAATAATTGGCAGTAGAGTTATTTAATACAACAAAATAGCAAAAAACTATTGTCAAACCGATGAATACAGCGTATTTTAATTTTCAGACAGATACTTTTTGATGAAATCAAGATGTTAAAGCAACCTTTAATCTCAAACGCATATTATTACTTCTGGCAGTTTAGATAATTGCCTGAACGCGTTCGGGCATGAAAAAGGTTGCCCACCAAGTTTATACCTGATCGGCAACCCTGATCAGGTTTTTTTATGTCTTGATTTTTATAATATTTTTGGAGAAATCTCATGTTTACAGTAAATAATTCATATTTTAGCAACGGTTATTGGTTTTACTTTAGTCAGTCTATGTCTAAAGCCTTGAAGTCCCAAAGTCCCATAACGCTCAGATAAAAGATCGGACTGTTTATACGTACAGTCCAAAGGAATAGAACCAATGAATGCGCTAAATACAGCTTTACAACAAACTCAAAATTCAGAAATTCAGAAATCTACACGGCCTAAAGAAACGCTTTTGAGCTTGCCACATCAACTGAAACAACAATTACCTTTATCAGTTCATGCTGCAGAACAAATTGCTGCACATCGTGCAACGATTCAAAATATTTTGACGGGTCAAGACCCGCGTCTAATGATTATTACAGGTCCATGTTCAATCCATGATCCGATTGCTGCTTTGGAATATGCTGAAAAATTAAAACAATTACAGGCACAGGTATCAGATCAAATTTTTCTTGTGATGCGCGCATACATTGAAAAACCACGTACTACATTGGGCTGGAAAGGCTATATGTATGACCCAAGTTTAGATGGATCATCTAATATGCAGTTGGGCTTAGAAAAATCGCGTGAGCTATACTTACAAATTATTGAAATGGGTTTGCCAATTGCCTCTGAAATTTTAAGCCCAATGGCGACGGGTTATTTTGATGACCTTTTGGCTTGGGGTGCAATCGGTGCGCGTACCAGCGAATCACAAATTCATCGTGAAATCTCGAGTCATATGCCATACAGTATTGGTTTCAAAAACGGAACAGATGGCTCAATCCAAATTGCTTTAGATGCCATTCAATCTGCTTCGCATCCACACCAGTTTTTAGGTATGAGTCAAACTGGCTTACCGTGTATTTTAGAATCTGTTGGTAACCCGCAAGCACATTTAATTTTACGTGGCTCAAATACAGGTCCAAATTATAGTTTGGCTGAAATAGACAAAATTCGCAGAAAAGTAAAAGGCGATTTACCAGCTTTAGTGATCGATTGTAGTCATGGCAATAGCCATAAAGACCCAATGAAGCAACCTGAAGTATTACGTACAATTGTAGCAGAGCGTGAGCATACCCAAGTGCGTGGAGTGATGTTGGAAAGTCATTTGGTGGACGGAAATCAAAAAATTAGTTGTGACATGACTTATGGTCAGTCTGTAACAGATGGATGCTTAGGTTGGGACAAAACCATTGATTTGATTCAACAGGTTGCGAATGAACTTCGTGCATCACAAATCAAACGTAGTGCTTAACAATCCAGAGCATATTCAGTCTGAATTGATGTAGCCCAAAGCCTTAGAATATTGATTGTTCTAAGGCTTTTATTTTGAAATTTACTTTATTGTTTACTGCGATATAAAAATTGAAAAATGGCATATTTCCTAAAATATATACTGATAATTCAGTATTTTATGTTTGAGTGAATCACACTTTTTATGCACAATAATATCTAAGCCCAATACAGCGCCTTAAATAATGACAATCTGTGCTTGGGTGTTTGAAATTTTATATTGGGGAAGTTGATGTACACTGCTGAATTGCTGGAAGAAGCACGCCGTTTTATGTTCCACATGTTAACAAAAGTGGTTGAATATGGTGGTTCTGATTTATTTATTACGGCAGATTTTCCACCAAGTATTAAACATCAAGGCATGATGAAACCCTTTGGGCAGCAAGAGCTTGATGCTGAGAAAACAAAGCTTTTCGCCTATAGTCTGATGAATGAGAAGCAGCGCAAAGAATTTGAGAAAGAATTAGAATGTAACTTTGCGATTAGTGTGCCAAACGTTTCGCGTTTTCGTGTCAATGTATTTCAGCAACAGTTACATGTAGGTATGGTCATTCGTACCATTACCGCAGAAATTCCAAATTTTGAAAAGCTTAAATTACCGGCTTCGCTTAAGCACGTGATTATGGAAAAACGTGGTTTGGTTTTAGTGGTTGGTGGTACAGGTTCAGGGAAATCAACCTCTTTAGCGGCGCTGATTGATTATCGAAATGAAAATAGTGCAGGCCATATCATCACTGTTGAAGACCCAGTGGAATATGTTCATAAACATAAAAAATCTATGATTACGCATCGTGAAGTTGGTGTAGATAGTCATTCGTGGCATAACGCCTTAAAAAATACACTACGACAAGCGCCAGATGTGATTTTAATCGGTGAAATTCGTGACACCGAGACTATGGAACATGCGATTGCCTTTGCTGAAACAGGGCATTTATGTTTAGGTACGCTACATTCAAATAATGCCAATCAAACCCTAGATCGGATCATCAACTTCTTCCCAGAAGAGCGAAGAAATCAATTGCTTATGGATTTATCGAGCAATATGAAAGCGATTGTTTCTCAGCGTTTAATCCGGACTGAAGATGGTAAAGGACGCCGTGCAGCCGTTGAAATCATGTTAAACACGCCGCTTATTTCAGATTTGATTTTGAAAGGTGAGTTTCATGAATTAAAAGCGATCATGGCAAAATCTCGTGAACTTGGGATGCAAACTTTCGACCAAGCTTTATTTGATTTATATAATGACGGCGCAATTTCTTATGAAGAAGCCTTAAGAAATGCTGATTCAACCAATGAACTACGTTTGCAAATTAAACTAAAAAGTTCACGTGCAAATGGTACTTCAGCGGCTGCGCAATCGTTTAGTATGGTTGAAGAAAAGAAAGAAGAACCTGAAAGTACCGAAGCTTCGGAAGAAATATAAGCTGCATATTCATGCAAATGGTATATAAGCCAATTCAGCCATCATATTGAAATAAAAAAATCAGCCCTCAGGCTGATTTTTTAGATATTAGAAATATTTACAGGCCAGCTTCATATTGTTCGCTGGTCAATAAAGCATCTACATCAGCCATATTGTCTGGTTTAATTTTATAAATCCAACCTTTGCTATAAGGCGCATCGTTTACAAAATCTGGATCATCTTCAAGGTCTGGATTGACTTCAACAACCACACCAGAAACCGGAGCATGAATATCAGAAGCGGTTTTTACCGACTCAACCACACCCGCTTGTTCGCCAGCAGTGATATGTTGACCAACATCTGGTGCTTCAACATAAACTAAATCACCCAATGCGTCTTGTGCATGATCAGAAATGCCTGTAACAACAAGGTCACCTTCAATTCGCACCCATTCATGTGTACTTGCGTACTTTAAATCTGAAGGATGATTCATTGATAACTCCTTAAATCCATTAAATTCATTTTTGGCATGAGTTATACATGCTTTTTACTTAAAACAAAAGACTTATAAGTACGGATCTTTACGCCAATTGCTTGGGCTACGACCACTCCAACGCTTAAAAGCACGGCTAAAATTGGCGACATCGCTATAGCCCAATTCATCAGCAATTTGCTCTAAGGTAAAATCAGTCCGTGATAGAAGCGAAGTAGCATGACGGTAGCGAACTTCGTCAACCAATGTTGAAAATGAAGTCCCTTCGGCAGCAAGTTGGCGTTTAAGGGTTCGATCGGACATGTGTAGCCGTTCAGCAACACTTTCAATACTTAAATAGTGCTGTTCGGAGTTGGTTAAAATGTCACGAACGCGCATGGCAATACGGTGACGTTCGCCCAAAGCGGAGAGTTCAGCTTCACATTGATTAATCGCGATTTGACTGGCAATCGGGTCTGCATGGACCAATTTATTGGTTAAATATTGCTTATCAAAACTAAGTAAGAGATGTGGCTGATCAAATCTAAATTGGTGGCGTGGATATTTTGCAATAAACCGCTCAAAACCTTCAGGTTGAGGGAAATCAAAATCAATTTCACCAGCAGAATAATCCACACCGGTAATTGCCTTGCCCATGCTGATCATGCCAAAAATTAAGGCAATTGAAATCTCAGTACGTAAAGGCTCAATTGTAACGTCGGTTTGTAGTTGAACAGTCGCTTTGGATCCAAATGTCGAGAAAAAAAGCTGTAAAAAGGGCATGCGTAACTGAATAAAACGGTTTGCCAAGACTAAGGCATCGGTTATGTCATTCGCCGTCATGATGGCATAGCCAATAAAACCATGAATTGAGATGCGCATTTGGTTGCCCAAATGAAAACCTAAAGTTGGCTCACCAGTTAATCGTAGTGCGTGCTCTACCAATTGATTGGCGATGGGTGTTGGAATACGGAAATCTGGTTCAGCCAATTGTTCGCTGTTTAATCCGAAGGGACTAAATAATGTCTCTGCAGTGTAGCCCCATCGAGAGACCACATCTAATAGGAGCAATCCATATACTCCGGGAATACCCTGATCCTGACGGGAATTAATTGTTTTCATAGCGTTCCGTTGCAATGCGGGTTTTTCTTCTGTTCAAGCTTATATTGGCATGATTCTGTGTTGTATCCCACAAAAATTGTTGGACAAACTGACTAGGCTCAACTATTTATAGCGGCCTACCTTAGCGTTGTAAAGTAGGCCGTTAAGGATTAATTCGGTTTAAAATCTTTGGAAAAGACCACAATTTTGGTCGTAGACATATACAGAACGTCATTGTGCTGATTGAGCGCTTGCGTAACATAGGTCACAATGCCGCGGTCTGTCTTACTTTTCGATGGAGTAATTGCTGATATTTCAACTTCTACACGAATTTTATCCCCCGGACGTGTTGGGCGCGGCCAACGCAGACTTGATTCAGAGCCAATTAAGCCATAAGCCACAGGGAAACATTCAGTCCATAAGCGCATTGTTACAGCAGCAGTATGCCAACCACTTGCCGCTAGCCCTTGAAAGATCGGGTGTTGTTGGGCTTTGACTTCATCTGTATGAAATTCCTGAGGATCATAAGCGTTGGCGAATTGCTTGATTTCTTCAACGGTCATTTCATATTCATGACTGCTAAAGTGATCACCAACTTTAAGGTCTTCCAGATACAGCATTTTCATCTTCCTTTGATTCTACTTTATGTTGTTCTATTAAAAATCCACCGGTTTGACGCTGCCACAAGTGTGCATAAATACCATTCAAAGCGACAAGCTCTTCATGGGTACCTTGCTCAGCAATACGTCCTTGATCCAAGACAATCAATCGATCCATTTGCGCAATTGTTGACAGTCGATGCGCAATGGCAATCACAGTTTTGCCTTGCATCAAATCATCTAAACTCGATTGAATCGCAGCTTCGACTTCTGAATCGAGCGCACTTGTGGCTTCATCTAAAATTAAAATCGGTGCGTCTTTTAAAAATACTCGAGCAATCGCAATACGTTGACGCTGACCGCCAGATAATTTAACACCACGTTCACCAACAAATGCGTCATAGCCACGTTGGCCACGTAAATCGATCAATTGAGGAATGAATTCATCAGCTTTCGCTTTGCGTACTGCATCATACATTTCTTCATCAGTCGCATTCGGACGGCCATATTTAATATTTTCTTCAACCGTGCGATGCAATAACGAGGTGTCTTGGGTCACCAAAGCAATATTTTTTCTCAAGCTATCTTGGGTAATATCTTCTATATTTTGGCCATCAATCGAAATACGACCATGGTTGATATCGTAAAAGTGGAGTAAAAGTTGAATTAATGTCGATTTTCCGGCACCTGAACGCCCGACTATACCGATTTTTTCACCTGGTCGAATGGTTAAATTAAATTGATTGATGACCTTTTTATCATTATAAGCAAAACTGACATCTTCAAATTTAATTTCGCCTTGCTGTACTTTTAAGTCGGTTGCATCAGGTTTATCTTGAATATGAATCGGGCGGCCCATAGTCTTCATACCATCTTGAATTGTCCCGACATTTTCAAAAAGGGCAGATGTTTGCCACATCATAAACTCGGAAATACTACTGAGTTTTAAAATCATGGCGGTCGCTGCTGCAATGACCCCAAGCTCAGCTTGACCATCCATCCAGAGCCAAACGGCTGTTCCAAGTACGCCACCATATAAAACAATGATCAGCAAATTCGTCGCGATGTTGTATTTTGCAGCAAGTCGCATTTGCTTATACACCGTCACCATAAATTCTTTCATTGAGGCTTTAGCGTATTGGCTTTCACGGCCTGCATGGGCAAACAATTTCACCGTTTGAATATTGGTGTAGGCATCGGTGACACGACCAGTCATTACTGCACGTGCATTGGCTTGTTCATTTGAAATTTTGCTTAATTTTGGGATGAAATAGCATGCAGAACCAATAAATAAAGTCAGCCAAAGTAATAAAGGAATAATCAATAGTGGCGATATAGCACCTAAAATCACGGTGATCGAAATTAGGTAAATGAAGACATAGGCCAACATGTCACCAAGAATAATCCAAAACTCACGTACAGCCAGTGAAGTTTGCATAACTTTGGCAGATAAGCGACCAGCAAAGTCGTTGTGGAAGAAATCTAAACTTTGTTTCAGTAATAAGTTATGAAACCTCCAACGCAGGCGCATTGGAAAGGTACTATATAAAATCTGATGTTTAATAATAGTTTGAAGGCAAGAAAAGAAGATATTAGCTAATAAAATAAAGCTCAAAATGGTCAGATTGGTCTGGTGCTGCTGTAAAAAGGTTTCAGGTTGAGACTTACTGATCCAATTAACTAATTCGCCAATTTTGGAATAAAGCAGTGCTTCAAAACTCGCTACACCTGCTGTACAGAGTACCAATAACAATAGGTATTTTTTTACACCCGTCGCAGCTTGCCATACAAAGGGGAAAAATTTTGTCGGCAATGGTTTATTCAAGTCCTGTTCAGGATAAGCGTCAACTAAATTTTCAAACCATTTAAGCATGCAGATAACCTGAGAATTTTGCTGTAATTAATCTTTCTTTCTTCAGCTCTGAGTGTAATGGATTCGCTGGTTTTTCTCCATTTTGATTTGTTTATTTACTTAAAAGCTTGGCTGCAAAAGTTCATAGAATTAAAATGTACAACCCGATTACGACCTTGGCGTTTTGCTTCGTATAGAGCAATATCGGCCTGTTTAATTAACTGATCAAGTTTGGCGTGGTCAGGGTCAATTTTGGAAACACCAATGGAGATCGAAAATTTCACCAATAGACCATCCATATGAAACTGATGTTGTTCCATTTTATGTCTTAACCGTTCAGCAATTTTTAATGCATCTTCTGGGACTGTATAAGGCAAAAGTACAATAAATTCTTCACCCCCGAAACGCGCCAATATATCGTAAAAACGCATTTCTTTCCGTGCAATTTCAGCAATTTGGCATAACACTTGATCGCCGACATCATGTCCGTATTGATCATTAATCGCTTTAAAATGATCGACATCAAAAATCAAAAGACTGGTACAGACCGTCATTGGGGTTTCTTGGATTTTTTTATTTGCAGCATGTACAAATTGGCGACGATTGCTTAACTGGGTTAATTCATCCGTATGGGCAATTTTGCGCAGGGTATGAAAGTTCCAGTCATCTAGCAGCGCTCTTAGAAACGTTTTACGAGAGTTGAGCGTAGAGTTCCAGCAGATATACATACTGAACAGCAGCACAGGAACGTACACCAATAAAAATATTGTAAAATCACCAAAATCATTAATGCGCCATGCGCCAAAAAGGATCGCTGCCGAGATCATGGCAGAGGTGATGATCGAAGGGCGAAAATGCACATGAATACTTAAATTACCCAATACGATCAAAATAATGGCGGCATATTGATAGCTATGAACCAGTTCATTTTTCGACTGAAGTAATATCTCAAACCAGAGGATTGCAGAAAGGCAAGTCGCTAGTGGTAATATTAAATCGAGCAATTTAATCTGTTTGATATATTTAAACAGAACATAGTTCAGGCTAAATGCACCAATAATGGCAATGATACGAATCACACCTGAAAGCATTTCTACGTCTGGCAGCACATAGCGATCTGCCCAAAAATAGATTAAAAAGGCCAACTGAGCGAAATAGTTGACCTGTTTTAAATAGTCTTTCTGGTTATAGTACAAAAACTTGTAATAAGCATTTTTAAACTGTGCCGGAATACGTGCAATCGGGTCGGATAAAGCACGCTCAATACGGACACGATTCTCTAAGTCACATGCTTCTGCCTGTATGAGCGTATGTTTGGCAGAAGTGCGATTCATCGATTCTATGAGTAATTGTGATTCGTTTTTAACTGATTTCCGAGAAGGTTGATTGGGGCCTTCCATGATCAAGTTCCTATTTTAGAAGCGTTTTTATGCAACTGTTAACAAATAGTATCTAAAAATGTCTACATTTGTATCGTATTTGTTCTGATTTTTTTAATTATTTTAGCTGTTTCGGATGAATTATATTTTTAAGGAATTGAGCGATTAGCGCATTTATCTGATTCGCTTTTATTCCTTGTATCGCATGATCTAAAGTAATTGCGGAAGTAGAGGGGGGTAACCGATAGCCCCATGTATATTCAAAAGCCATTGTGACTTTTTTAATTTGCAGAATTTCTTCTTTGAATATACATGGGGAGAGGAAAGTTTAGCTCTTAACTTTTATCGGCATTTGGTTGAACGAGGTCTTTAAAATCGGCACTAGAAGGAGCTTGATAGATTTTAAGACCAAACTCAGGTGTGATTGCAATCAGATGGTCAAAGATATCAGATTGAATCGCTTCATAATCTTTCCATGCAATTGTTTTACTAAAAGCATAAATCTCTAAAGGTATGCCTTCACTCGTGGGTTGTAACTGACGCACCAAAATCGTTTGGTGTTGGGCAATGCCTGAATGCTGTTGTAAGTAGAATTCTACATAGGCACGAAAGGTCCCAAGATTGGTTAAACGGCGCTGATTATATTTCGATTGATTTGAAAGTTGCTGATTAAACTGAGCAAGCTCTTCATGCTTATGATCAAGATATTGATCTAATAATAAAAATTCTTTGAGTTTGTTTTGCTCATCCTGTGTCATGAAATGAATAGAGCTTTGATCAATATAAAGTGAGCGTTTGATACGACGAACACCTGACTGAGCCATACCACGCCAGTTTTTAAAGGTGTCAGTCACCAGTTTATTGGTTGGAATCGTGGTAAAGGTCTTATCAAAGTTCTGCACGGTAATGGTATGTAATGACATATCAATGACATCGCCATCTGCATTAAGCGACGGCATCTCAATCCAGTCACCAATTCGCACCATATCATAAGAAGAAATTTGTACCGAAGCCACCAGTGACAAAATGGTGTTCTGAAAAACCAACATAAGCACGGCCGCCATAGCACCAAAGCCTGCGAGTAATGTAAATACATCTTTTTTCAGGAAAGTACCTAAAATCATCAGCCACACACCAAAAAAATGATCAATTTGACCAACTGCAAATAGCCTTTAATCGGTTTGTTTCTAGATTTTGGATTACGTTGGTAAATCAGATTAAAAATATTCAGTAATTCAGAAATTGCCAAAGCAATGGTCAAGAAGATAAAAGCCTGACAAGCCATCTGTACGATTGAAGTAAATTTCACAGATAAATGTGGGACTGTAGTTATGCCATTTAAGATCACAATTGCTGGAACAATGTTAGCAAAGCGTTTAATCACACTATGTTCTGACAAAATTTGACTATGGCTAAAGGCCATTTTAGATACGAGCTTTCGAATACCGCGTACCACAATTTGCTTGGCGATAAAATTTGCAATGATGGCAAAAATAATAATGAGACTGAGCGATGTCAGCATTTCTAACCAAGGGTATTGATCTGACCAATCTTGAATATTTTTAATGAACTGAAATTTTTCCAAAATTATCCTACTCTTATTGAAGTAAATGAAAGGTTTAATGATCAAACTATTGTAATTATGATGATTATATAAGCAATTTTATACTCGTAAACTTTACGGAGTTACGACATGTATAGTCCATAATGTTACTTATTTTGTGCTAAAAATGATTTTTTGAAGGTATAACCTAATTGATGAAGCAAAATAGATAAATGTTGAGCTAAAAAAAGCTCCCTAATTGGGAGCTTCATTAGTGATATGAAATGCTTACCACATTAAATCATCAGGAATTACATAAGCTGCATATGGATCTTCTTCATCCGTGGTTTGCTCATTCACTTCAGAATTATTTACAATAATAAAGCCTTCCATTTTCGCATTAATACGGTCGGCTAATTCTTTTGGTAAAAAAGCATAGTTGCTATTTTCACGTGCAATAACAAGACTACCCGCAACAAGGGCATTATAAATTTGCTGATTGATATAAAGCTTTTTGATTTTGGCATCATCGATAAATTGATAGGTCGATTCGCCATCGGTATCACGAATTTTATGCTGATTAATCATTTGCATGATGGCAGCTTTTAATTCTTTTTCTTGCAAAACTGCTTTACGATCTTGCTCTAAAGCATGATCTTTGGCCATTTTCTGCTGCTGATCTTGCTCAATTTTCGCCTTGATTTCAGCATCTTTACTTTCACCAGTACGTTTTTCATGTATGGCTTGTTTAGACAATTTTTTTGCCTTTTTATTATCGACCAGACCTGCTTTAAGCAGTTGCGCCTGTAATGCATTTTTAACCATAATACGTTCCAACTAATCGTGTATATGTCGATAATGAAAATAGATGATCCAATATACTGCGCTCATGACTAAACTGAGTGCGGCAGGAATCAGGAATGCGTTTAATTTTAAATAAGGATAAAGCCAACTGGCAAGTATGCCACCAACGATAAATCCCGCCAAAATTAATAAATGTAAGACCACACGTTTAGACTCAACCGGAAGTCCACGGGCTTTATAACCCAAAGCCAAACCTAAGTCCGTCAAAACACCAGAAAGGTGTGTGGTACGAATAATGGTACCTTTATAGTGGCTAACCATTGCATTTTGTACACCCATAGCCACACATGCCCAAAGCAAAGCGTAACGTGGAAAATAGGGCAATAGTAGCCAACACAGGACAATAAAAAAAGCCACCAAGCTTAATGGGACGCCATAACGTCTGGTTAAGCTAAAGTGACTATTTCCAAGAATAAGCCCACTATAAAATGAGCCAAGCACATAACAGAGTAAGACTAAAATCAAATAAATAATCGTATTTGGCTGCCATGCAATGAAGGCCATGGCTAACATACTGACATTACCGGTCATGTGAGATACTGACTGGTGCAAGATGGTCACCAGTCCAAGTACATTAATCATTCCCGCATTCACTGCGAGGAAAAAAGCACCCAGTTGTATCCAAAGCGGTAAAGTCTGTAAAGGCATGGCCTCGCCTTAAAAAGTATCCAATATCAGGATATTATCTTAAACCACGGTCTACTGCAGCTGTAAATAATACGTCAGTCGAAGAGTTTAAAGCGGTTTCAGTTGAATCTTGGAGTACGCTAATAACCATACCAATGGCTACAACTTGCATCGCGATATCGCTTGAAATACCAAACAGGCCACAAGCCACTGGAATAAGTAATAATGAACCACCAGCCACACCTGAAGCACCACATGCAGAAACGGTAGCAACGACTGATAAAATCAACATAGTGGTGAAATCAACCGAAATACCTAAAGTATTCACTGTTGCTAAGGTAAGTACAGTAATTGTCACTGATGCGCCTGCCATGTTAATCGCAGCGCCAAGCGGAATCGCAACACTTGCAGTAGATTCAGGGACACCAAGACGCTTCGCAAGGTCAAGGTTTACAGGAATGTTTGCAGCAGAACTACGCGTAAAGAATGCAGTGATACCACTTTCACGTAAACATTGGAAAACCAATGGGAACGGATTTGAGCGGGTCATAAATGCCACCATTAGTGGATTGATGACCAAGGCAACAAAGAACATGGTACCAATTAAGACCGCAAGTAAGTGTGCATAGCTGATCAGTGTTTTCAAACCTGAGTCGGCAAATGTAACAGCAACCAAACCAAAGATACCGACAGGTGCAAAGTTAATCACTAAACGGATTACTTTATTCACCGCATCAGCAGCATCGGATAAGAAAACTTTGGTGGTATCTGATGCATGGCGAAATGCAATACCCAAGGCAACAGCCCAAGCCAAGATCCCAATGAAATTTGCTTCAGAAATGGCTGTAACAGGGTTTGCGACAAAACTTAATAATAAGTTTTTAAAGATTTCAGCAAGACTGCCTGGCGGAACAAGATTTTCCGCAGCAACATCCAAAATTAATGTACTTGGGAATACGATACTGACAATCACGGCACTAAGCGCTGCCAAGAACATACCCAAAGCGTACATCAATATAATTGGTTTAATGTATGCATTACTGCTACCCACTTTGAAATTTGCAATGGATGACAGCACAAGTACAAAGACCAGTATCGGTGCTACGGATTTCAATGCCTTAATGAATAAATCACCAAGCAAACTTAAATAGGGTGCAACGCCTGGAACAACAACAGCAACCAATACACCTAAAATAATGGCGATAATAATTCGGGTTACTAAACTCAAGCGTGTAAATGCTGAAAACATAGGAGAGCCTTGTCAGAATTACAATGACAAAATGATGAAAATTAGCCCTGTATTTTATACGAAAATGTCGAATGCTTAAAAAATAATTTAATTTAAAAATAAACCTTTGTTTTTTATAATCTATTTTTGTGTATTAAAATGTGAACCCTTCAAAACTCACTGTTTATCAAATTCGCATTGATTAAACAGTGAGCTAATAGGCCTTTAAATTTGGTACTCAGAACTGGCTGTCGCAAGCTCTGTAACGGCTTGATAGTGGGTGAGAAAAATTTTACCACTCAAATGCGTGAGTAGTTTTGAGTGCTGCAATTTGTCCATGACAGGGCCTTTGACCTCGGAAAAATGCAGTCGAATATCTAATTTTGATAATTCAGCATTTAAATCTTCCAACATTTCTAAGGCACTGAGGTCAATTGAACTGACGCTTGAGCAGTTGATAACAACATGTTCTAGGTCAATATTTTCACTGACTTCATTGATCAGGAAACCTTTAAGCGTATTGGCATTTAAAAACGAGATATTTTCATCTATACGGAGCGAGAGAATATGTGGTGCGGTATAGACATGATGGCGCTGTACATTGCGGAAGTGCTGTGTGCCCTCGACTAAACCGATCACCGCAATATGTGGACGACTGATGCGCCATAACAACAGAATAAAGGTAGAAATGATGCCAATAATGAGACCTGTAGAAATATCGATACACACCACACCGAAAAAGGTCACCCACATCGCTATACCATCAGCTTTTGAATAACGCCATGTATCCACAAAAGGTTTAAAGTCGACTAATTTCCAAATAGAAACAATAATCGTGGCCGCCAAGATCACTAAAGGTAAGTCTTGGAAAAAACCAGTGAAGTAGAGACTGACAACGATAATCAGCAATGACGACAACACGCCAGCCATCGGTGTTTTTGCACCTGCATCTGCATTAACCACTGTACGCGATAAGCTACCTGTCACAGGAAAGGCAGAGCTAACACCTGCGCTTAGATTGGCTAAACCTAAAGCGATCAACTCTTGGTTACTATTGAGTTGGCTGCGTTGTTGTAAGGCAGTGGCTTGGGCGATAGACAGTGACTCAACAAAACTGATCATGGCAATCATTGTTGCACCGGGCAGTAAGGTTTGTACCAATTCCCAGTTCCAATGTGGAAAGCTTAAGGGTGGAAATCCTGAAGGAATTTCACCGACGGTTTTAATGCCGACATTTTGCAGGTCAAATAACATCACCGATGCAATTGAGATCACCACGAGTATCAATGGAAGTGCTTTACTTAGAAAGGCAGTAGAGCCGAATCTAGATTGGATCGATTGAGTGGCCAATATTTTCGGCACATAGATTAAAAACAGTATGGCCAGCACACCAAAGATGAGTGAAGCAAAGTGAGTCAAACTCAGGTATTCCCACAGACTTAAAACAAACTCAGGGATGTTGTTGGCTTTTAGCGGGACATCGACGAGAAACTTAAACTGACCTAGTGCAATGAGCAGAGCCGAAGCAATAATGAAGCTTTTAATGACAGGATGACTGATCAGCTGAATTAAAAAACCAAAACGTAGTACACCTAGCATCAGAGAAATCAGGCCGACCATTAAGGCCAAAAGTGTAGCGGCTTCAATATAAACAGGCGAACCAACTTCAAATAGCGGATTGAGCGTGGCGAAAGTCATCATCGAAATGATTGCCACAGGGCCAATCGATAAGGTTGAGCTTCCACCAATGAGTGCGTAGACAATCATCGGTAAAATACTGGCATATAAACCCATGATTGGGGGTAAACCTGCCAGCATGGAATACGCCATACCTTGAGGGACTAACATGGCAATCACGATCAGCGAAGCAAGTACATCAGATTTAAATTTCACAGTGCTGTAGTGCTGTAACCACTGCCAAGCAGGAAATTTCTGTAAGAAATGAGGTTTTAAATCTGACATAAAATTATCTAAATCACAATTTCATATATATTATGCATAAAAAATGCTAAGAAGTCTTGTGCAATAAATTTTGACCGTACAATATTGCAGTACATTTGTGGGATATATAAGAAACCATCATTCTAAATGAATTAATGAAAAGTATGAGCTGATTTAAAGCTTTGGATATTCGAAATAGATATAGATATTTTGAAGAAGTATTGCGGTAAATTAAGGTATTGAATTGCTGTCCATTGCGATAATTCATCTGTAGTAGTGCAAGAACAGCATGTCTGGCTTGAAATTTTAAAATAACTGAGTGTTATTTATAAGATTGGTTGCAATACAATTGGTAAAGAGTATTGAGAACTTGAACTAAATTTGCATCTTTAATTGAATAATAAATTTGCTTACCATCACGACGCGTGGTCACAACATCACTTTTACGTAACATCATTAATTGTTGTGAGAGGGTTGGCTGTTTAATATCAGTGATTTCTTCAATCTGAGACACATTCAATTCTTGCTGTGCTAGATGACATAAAATTAGTAGACGATCCGTATTTGCCAGCGACTTTAAAACGCCCACGACTAATTCGGCAGAATCACGCATAGTAGTGATTTCCAGATCGGTATTCATTGGATATGTCCATACGATTAACAACAGCTCAAGTATACGGATATCACAGCTTAATACATTGAATAAATAAGACAATTTCTATGGTTTTTTATGAAATCAAATATCATTAATTTTTATAAGTTTAAATTTAGTTAATCAGTTAAATTTATTGCTTGATTTTAGTGCAAGCTTTCACAAAATGCACATAAATATAAGACATTAGCTTAAAAAATCATGCACACTTTGAAAATAATTGTATCATCTAAAGATCGTATTCAATAAATACACAAGGGATAAATAGTCATGACAACAGATTCAGCTTTTCCAGCAACGAGTAATTTAGGTATCGCAGTATATAGTAATAACGCTGAAGCGATTGGTAATACACCTTTAGTTCGTATTAATCGTGCGATTCAGTCAGAAGCAACGGTCTTGGCTAAAGTTGAAAGCCGTAACCCAGCATTTTCAGTGAAATGTCGTGTAGGTGCAGCTCTCATTGCAGATGCAGAAGAAAAAGGTTTATTAAAACCGGGTATGCATATTGTAGAACCTACAAGTGGCAATACAGGCATTGCTTTGGCATTTGTTGCAGCAGCGAAAGGTTATGCAATTACATTAACCATGCCAGCAAGTATGAGTATCGAACGCCGTAAGGTGTTGAAATCTTTTGGTGCAAATCTCGTATTGACTGAACCTGCTAAAGGCATGAAAGGTGCAGTCGAAGAAGCACAGCGCCTCGTTGCCGAACATCCTGAAACGTATTATTTACCACAACAGTTTGAAAACCCTGCAAACCCTAAAATTCATGAATTGACCACTGGCCCAGAAATTTGGGAAGCAACTGGTGGTAAAGTGGATATTTTAGTATCGGGCGTAGGTACAGGTGGTACGATTTCTGGCATTTCAAGTTATTTTGAAAAAGTGAAAAATCAGCCGCTTTATTCTGTTGCGGTAGAACCTGCTGAATCTCCGATTATTGCCCAAGCGAAAAAAGGCGAAACACTTACTCCTGGGCCACACAAAATTCAAGGGATTGGCGCTAACTTTATTCCGGGTAACTTAGATCTAGACCTTGTTGATGAAGTGATCGGTATTGAAAGTGCTGAAGCAATTGAGTGGGCGCGTAAAACGGCAACTCATGACGGTATTTTAGTGGGTATCTCTAGCGGTGCTGCTATGGCTGCGGCGGCAAAACTTGCTGCACGTCCTGAGAATGCAGGCAAAACCATTGTGGTCATTTTACCGGATGGTGGTGAACGTTACCTTTCTTCAGTTTTATTTGAAGATATTAGTGCTGACTAATAATTCTGACATGAAAAAAAGCCCATTCAATTGAATGGGCTTTTTTATTGATGATTTTGCTATTTGTACGTGTCTTAAGCCGCGTCTTGATCATCGTTTTTGGGATTTTGTTGTTTAATTTTTCGTTTAGGCGGTTCATGTCCTAACTTTCTAGCGATGTATTTAAACAGGAAGCCTAAGAGTATGCATATCGTGACAGCAGGGATAACCACTTGAGTGAGCCAAACATCAATATGATCTAGACTCCAACTTAAAATTAAAAATAAAAAAGCACACAAATATGCGCAGTTAAAGCAAATGTTCGACAGTTTGTACATGCGAAAGAGAGTAATTCGTTTGGTGGTCACGAATCTCTATCTTACTGAATAATGAGGAAATGTGTAGTTTTAATATCAGAAAAACAAAATAATTGAATAATCATTATTCAATATTATTGATTATGTTTTTAAATCTTCGCAATTCTTTATACCTTAAAGAAAAGCCTTGCTGTGAGTCAGAAAAACTTGACCTTCCAATTGTGGTAAAGTTTAAGCTATAGCCTAAAACAAGCACATATAATTGGGGTGTTGCCATGACAGATTCGACAGAACGCAAACTTTTTGATGGCACACTTGCTATTGAAGGGATGACCTGTGCTTCTTGTGTGGCACGGGTGGAAAAAGCCTTAAAAAAAGTCGATGGCATCACTGATGCTCAAGTGAATTTAGCCACTGAAACAGCACATGTTCAGAGTGATAAAAATGTGGATTATCCTGCTGTAATTCAGGCCGTTGAAAAGGCAGGTTTTGGCGTTGCACAAAAGCAGATTGAACTTGAAATTGAAGGGATGACTTGCGCATCGTGTGTTGCACGTGTTGAAAAAGCATTAAAGACAGTTCCAGAAGTCATAGATGCACAAGTGAATTTGGCAACTGAAAAAGCCACGATTACGGTATTGGCATCTGTTGAAAATTCTGCATTGGCGAAGTCCGTAGAAAAAGCAGGTTTTCATATTGCACAGCCCAATATTGAATTAAATATTGACGGTATGACCTGTGCTTCATGTGTAGCACGAGTCGAAAAAGCCTTAAATGCTGTTGATGGTGTCAATAAAGCAACTGTAAATTTAGCCAGTGAAAAAGCTTTTGTTCAGGCGCCAGTTTCAAAAACACAGGAATTGATCGCGGCAGTTAAAAAAGCGGGATACAGTGCGACCGTTGCTACACAACTACAACCGACAATGGCAGAAAAAAAAGCCGATGAAGCTCGGTTACTCAAACGTGATTTAATCATCGCATTGGTACTCGCTGTTCCTGTTTTTATCTTGGAGATGGGATCACACATGATTCCAGCGTTTCATCATTTTATTGCGCATAATTTAGGGACACAAAATAGTTGGTATATTCAGTTTATATTAACCACTTTGGTGTTAATCCTACCCGGAAGACGCTTTTATCAGCACGGCATACCAGCACTTGCGCGACTTGCCCCGGATATGAATTCTTTGGTCGCAGTCGGGACTTTATCTGCTTATAGTTTTTCTTGTGTTGCAACATTTGCTCCGCAATTATTACCGCAAGGTACGGTTCATGTGTACTTTGAAGCAGCCGCAGTAATTGTGGCGTTGATTCTTTTGGGTCGTTTTATGGAGGCGAAAGCCAAAGGTAAAACATCGCAAGCTATTCAATACTTAGTCGGCATGCAACCCAAAACAGCACGTGTAGAGCAATCTGGTACCTTTATAGATTTGCCGATTAGTGATGTTAAAACAGGTATGTTGATTGAAATTCGGCCTGGTGAACGTTGCCCAGTCGATGGTGCTGTAGTGTCTGGGAACAGTTATATTGATGAATCCATGATCAGTGGCGAGCCAATTCCTGTCGAGAAAAAAGCCGGTGATGAAGTTGTCGGTGGTACGATTAACCAAAATGGGGCATTGAAAATACAAGCCACTGCGGTAGGTCAAGATTCTGTTTTGGCACAAATTATCCATATGGTCGAACAAGCTCAGGGTTCAAAATTACCGATTCAAGCTTTGGTGGATAAAGTCACGTTATGGTTTGTACCGGTGGTGATGGCGTTGGCCTTGATCACCTTTTTAGTTTGGTATGTTGTAGGACCTGAACCGAGTTTAACCTATGCCTTAGTCAATGCTGTCGCAGTTCTGATCATCGCATGTCCATGTGCAATGGGTTTGGCAACGCCAACATCTATTATGGTCGGTACAGGGCGAGGTGCAGAACTTGGAGTATTGTTCCGTAAAGGTGAAGCCTTACAACAACTCAAAAATACTCAAGTGGTTGCAGTCGATAAAACAGGGACATTGACGGAAGGTAAACCGAAACTGACAGATTTTGAAGTCACTGAAGCTTTTGATAAAGATCGCGTATTTCAGTTATTGGTCTCTGTAGAGCAGAAATCTGAGCATCCGATTGCATATGCCATTGTTCAAGCTGCAAAAGAGATGCAAGTGCAACTTTTAGAGGTTGAGCATTTTGATTCCGTGACTGGTGCTGGGATTCAGGCCGTTGTTGAAGGACAAAGCATTTTTATCGGTGCAGATCATTTGATGCATAAACTTGGTTTAGATACACAAATCTTTTCATCACTGGCGGAACGCATGGGCAATGAAGGGAAAACCCCGCTCTATGTATCGATCGATCAACAGCTTGCTGCCATTGTTGCTGTTGCCGACCCGATCAAAGCCACAACCTTCGCAGCCATTCAAGCTTTGCATGATTTAGGGCTGAAAGTGGCCATGATTACAGGCGACAACCGACATACCGCTTCTGCCATAGCACGACAGTTGAAAATTGATCATGTGATCGCTGAAGTGATGCCAGATCAAAAAGTGCAATCTGTACAACAATTGCAAAAAGAACATGGTGTCGTATGTTTTGTCGGCGATGGTATTAATGATGCGCCTGCACTTGCACAAGCAGATGTGGGCATGGCAATTGGTACAGGGACAGATGTGGCGATAGAGGCCGCGGACGTTGTGCTTATGTCGGGTAATTTACAAATGGTACCGACGGCGATCGCACTGAGTACTGCGACGATGAATAATATTCGCCAAAACCTATTTTGGGCATTTATTTACAATGCAGCATTGATTCCTGTCGCTGCAGGTGTGTTATATCCATTCTTTGGCATATTGCTTTCACCTATGTTCGCCGCAGGTGCAATGGCACTTTCATCGGTGTTTGTTGTGTCAAATGCCTTACGTTTAAAAGCATTTAAAGGGCCAGTTTTTCAGGAGTCTTGAGATGAATATTGGACAAGCAGCGAAAGCTTCGGGCATTTCTGCAAAAATGATCCGTTATTATGAATCGATTGGGCTGTTAAATAATGCACAGCGCACCGATGCCGGCTATCGAGTTTACTCGGAAGCCGATATTAAAACCTTGAGTTTCTTAAGACATGCGCGTGATTTAGGTTTTTCTTCTGAACAAATGAAAGATTTACTTGGGCTTTGGAAAAATCAAAGTCGGCAAAGTGTAGAAGTTAAAGCATTGGCGTTAAAACATATCCAGACCTTAAATCAAAAAATCGCAGACTTACAGGCCATGGTTGAGATCTTGCAACAATCTGTAGATGGCTGTGCCGGTAATGATCAAGCCGATTGTACGATTTTAAATCAAATCGAAACGGGCATGGCTGAGTGCTGCCATACAGCAAAGATTTAAATCCGCTTGACCTTACAATCGTGGCAAGGTTTATAGTGTTGTTATTAGAAAAGAAGGATGAATATCATGAAATTTCGTATTGATAATATGACATGCGGTGGTTGTGCCCGTAGCGTAACAGCAACGATTAAAGACTTAGACGAAAATGCAACGGTCACTATTGATGTAGCTACAAAATTAGTTGACGTTGAATCTAGTGCCAGTGCAGAGCAATTGATTAGCGCTTTAACCGAAGATGGCTTCCCACCTGTGATTGCATAACCTAGATATTGTTTAATGAAAAAAAAGCCGAACAATTGTTCGGCTTTTTTATTTATAAATCAATTCTATACGGCTGAAATTTTATCTGGCGTCATCAGCGCCTGATTAATATATAGCTTGATTAAGCGTTCACGTGAACCGATTGATTTTTGATAATGCGTTGAATTGAGGAGTAGGGATGCACCATAAGTGACCGTCCAAATATAAGATAAATAATCACGTATCGACATTGCGCTTTCAAGTGATTTTAGATAATCACTGGTCATATCCTTAATTTCAATAATACGTTCTTCACGAACACGATAGAGCTCTTCAAATAACTCTTTTAATTTACGTTCATTATTGGTTAAGCGTTCTTCAATGACATGTAATAATATAGTTCTATTAGAATTCAACATATTATAAAGCATATATTGTGAAACATAAGTTTTAATATCATGATTATATTTTTTTGAAATTTCTAATAATCGTTTTTCATTTAAGATAATCAGTTCTAAATATAATTGGTTTTTACTTTTAAAATGTTTATAAATCGTGCCTTTGGCAATATCTAGTTCACAAGCTAACTCACTTAAGGTGATGTCTTGATTATTATCTAATAGCAGGGTTTCTGCCATGGCTAAAATTTTTTCCTTGCGAAGGATAAAATTTTGTTGGCGTACTGAACTCATGATAACTGTTCCATAAACATCTTGAGGGTGAACAAGCCTAGCTTAAGCTAAATCTTGTGAATCTTACATTCCACTATGGTCTCAAATATTACATAAATTGGTTTAAAAATAAACACATTAGTAGAGTGCGTAAAACATATAGAATTCATAGCATAAAATTAATGTCAATAAAACTGAACCCTTGAGGTCATTTTTTTGAAATAAAATTCCATTTTTATTTTTTTTAATTTATTGTCTTTTCGCTTTTACAACAAAAGCAGCATTTAACAAAACGGTCTTGGTTGTTATGTTATTAATACAATCTAAATTAAACATGATTATAGGTACTATTATGTTTGGTTTTAATCAATTACCAATTATAAATTTAGTCAATTCAATAAATTTATTTAATTGTAATAAAATAATGCTGCTCAAAATATCAGGTGGTTATTTTCCACTTGTCGGTAAAAACACGTTATCTATATTCTTTTTAGATATCTATCTGAAAAAACAGATCTTTAAAAAATCCACACAAAATTGATTTGATGATTTTGTGCGGGAGCGTGCAACTTTAAAAAAAGTACTTTGTCAAAGACGCTGACAAAGCCTGTAGAAAAGGAAAGTACAATGCCAATATACAATGCGCCGTTAAAGGACATGGACTTCATCTTAAATGATGTATTCAATGCAGATGAGTTCTGGCAGTCAAATGAAAACTTAGCTCATATTGATATGGCGACTGCAAATGCCATTTTAGAAGAAATGGCTAAGTTTTCTAAAAACGTTATTCTAGACTTGAACCGTACTGCAGATGAAGAAGGTGGTGCGCAGTTTAGTAATGGTGTTGTTACTACGCCTACAGGGTTTAAAGACGCTTTTAAACAATTCGCTGAAGGTGGCTGGGTTGGTTTAGGCGCTTCTGAAGAATGGGGCGGCCAAAACATGCCGAAAATGTTGACAGTACTTGCTGACGAAATGATTTGGAGTACCAATCCATCATTTATGTTGTATCCACTACTGACTGTGGGTGCAGGTATGGCGATTAATGACCGTGCTTCGCAAGAGCAAAAAGAAACCTATCTTCCAAAATTTTATACGGGTGAATGGTCAGGCACTATGTGTTTAACTGAACCACATTCAGGGACTGATTTGGGGATCATTAAAACCAAAGCAGAGCCGAATGAAGATGGTTCATTTAATATTACAGGCACGAAAATTTTCATCACTAGTGGTGAACATGATCTGTGTGAAAACATCATCCATCTTGTGTTAGCAAAAACGCCAAATGCACCTGCGGGTTCACGTGGTATTTCATTGTTTATCGTTCCAAAATTCCATGTCAATGCCGATGGCTCAGTCGGTGAACGTAATGCTGTTTCAGCGGGTTCAATTGAACACAAGATGGGTATTAAAGGTTCTGCAACGTGTGTTATGAACTTTGATGGTGCCAAAGGTTATATCGTTGGTAAAGAAAACGAAGGTCTTGCGGCGATGTTTGTCATGATGAACTATGAACGTTTATCGATGGGTATCCAAGGGATTGGCGCTGCAGAATTTGCTTACCAAAATGCTGCACAGTATGCGACTGATCGTCTACAAGGTCGTTCTGCGACAGGTGTGAAATCTCCTGAAAAACCAGCAGACTCTATTTTAGTACATGGTGATGTACGTCGTATGTTGTTGAATGTACGCGCCAACAACGAAGCATCTCGTGCATTTGCTGTGTATGTTGGCCAGCAACTGGATATTACAAAATATTCAACTGACGAAGCTGCTGTGAAAAAAGCCAATGACCGCGTGGCTTTATTGACACCTATTGCAAAAGCCTACCTAACAGATACAGCCCTACAAGCTACTTTAGAAGCGCAAATGTGCTTTGGTGGTCATGGCTATATCCGTGAATGGGGCATGGAGCAATGCATTCGTGACTTACGTATTTCGCAGATTTACGAAGGCACAAATGGCGTACAAGCGATTGATTTAATTGGACGCAAAACCACGAAATGTAATGGTGCATTTATTGCCGAATACATTGCTGAAATTCGTGATTTTGCTGCAACCATGGCTGATTCAAAAGTTAAATCTGCAGCATTGCAAGTTTCTGACGAAGTTGAAGCATTAACGCAATTCATTGTAGAACAATCTAAGACCACCCCAGACTTTAGCAGTTCGGTGGCAGTCGATTACCTGCACGCTGTTGGTTTACTCAGCTTCGTTTATATGTTTGCACGTATTAGCAAAGCTGCGGCTGCAAAACCAGAGAGCTTCTACCAAAACAAATTGGTACTCGCAGATTTCTATGTTGAGAAAGTTCTACCTGACCTTGCTGCCCGTGCTCAACGTATTAAAGCAGGTTCTGAACTTATCATGCAGCTATCTGAAGAATACTTCACCGCTCAATCTTAAGGTTTCATCGAAACCACTGTGAAAAACATTAAGATGGAAAATCTGAGGAACCAGTCATGGTTCCTTGGGGTTAAAAGATTTAAAACAGGATGAAATAAGAAATGATTGTAATTGTAGATGGCGTACGTACAGCGATGGGTGGTTTTCAGGGTTCACTTTCATCTTGTACAGCCCCAGACTTAGGTGCTGCAGCGATTCAAGCTGTTGTTGCACGTGCAGGTTTAGAACCTACAGATATTGACGAAGTTATTTTTGGCTGTGTATTACCGGCTGGTCTTAAACAAGGTCCTGCACGCCAAGCGATGCGTCAAGCAGGCTTACCAGATACAACGGGTGCCACCACGATTAATAAAATTTGTGGTTCAGGCATGAAGGCAGTGATGCAAGCAGCTGATGCGATTAAAGCCGGTTCGGCCAATATTGTGGTTGCAGGTGGTATGGAGTCGATGTCAAATGCGCCATATTTACTTGAAAAAGCGCGTTCAGGCTATCGTATGGGTCATGGTAAAACCACAGACCACATGTTCCAAGAAGGCTTAGAAGATGCTGAGACAGGTTTATCGATGGGTATTCTGGCACAAGATATGGCAGATAAAAAAGGCTATACCCGTGAACAGCAGGATGCTTTTGCCATCAACTCACTCAATAAAGCCGTTGCAGCGATTCAAGGCGGTTTCTTCAAAAATGAAATCGTGCCAGTTACTGTTAAAAGCCGTAAAGGTGACGTCGTTGTTGACACAGATGAACAGCCATTAAGTGCTAAGCCTGAAAAAATCCCAACACTGCGTCCTGCATTCAAAAAAGACGGCACGATCACAGCTGCCAATGCCAGCTCAATTTCTGACGGTGCATCTGCTTTGGTGGTTACATCAGAAGAAACGGCTCAAGCACGTGGTTTAACACCACTGGCAAAAGTCGTTGCTTATGCTACAAATTCACAGCATCCGTCAGAGTTCACGATTGCTCCAGTCGGTGCTATTGAGAAAGTACTTGCACAAGCCGGTTGGGATGCACAAGAAGTTGACCTGTGGGAAGTCAATGAAGCATTTGCCATGGTTACAATGCTGGCGATTGATGGATTTAACTTAGATGAAGCAAAAGTGAACATTCATGGTGGTGCTTGCTCACTTGGTCACCCACTAGGTTCATCAGGTTCACGTATTATTGTGACGCTGATTCATGCCTTAAAACGCACTGGCGGTAAAAAAGGTGTCGCAGCACTGTGTATTGGTGGCGGTGAAGCAACTGCAATTGCGGTTGAACTGATTTAATTTGCCTCAATTTATATAAGTAAGCTTTTAGATAAGTACGTTTTTAGATAAGCAATAACAAACGCTATCTCAGTTCGCTGGGATGGCGAAAAAAGATGTTTATTTTGAGATATTTATTTTTTGAGATTTAATTATGAATGGTTTAGATCGCATTCGCTTACTCTCCCTTCGCGACAAAGTAATGTCTGCTGAAAAAGCGATTGAGTTAATTCAAGATGGTTCAGTGGTTGGTTTAAGTGGTTTTGGTGGTGCAGGTGAGGCAAAGACGGTTCCATTGGCACTTGCAGATCATGCAGTTTCACATCCTCTTCGTATCACGTTGGCAACGGGTGCTAGTTTAGGAAATAGTATCGATGGTCGCCTCAATGCGGCGCATGCGATAGAACGTCGTTATCCGTATCAGGCAGATCCTGGTTTACGTAAAGCCATTAACGCTGGCGAGGTCATGTATATTGACCAACACTTGTCTGAAATGGCCGATAATATTCGTCATCATAATTTACCGCGCATTAATGTGGCCGTTATTGCAGCGACTGCAATTACAGAAGATGGTCAAGTTATTCCGACAGGTTCATGTGGTAACTCAGCCAATTTCATTGAAATGGCAGATCATGTGATTATTGAAATTGATAATACGATTAACCCAGTGCTCGAAGGTGTACATGATATTTATGTGCCGAAAGCGCGACCAAACCGTGGGCCAATTCCACTGACTCAGGTCGGTGAACGTATCGGTACGATTGGGATCAATGTCAGCCCCGATAAGATTTCAGCTATTGTGTTGAATGATCTGCCAGATACCCAGTTTAAAATGGATGAACCTGATGCTGAAACCCTAGCGATTGCTCAGCATCTGATTGATTTCTTTGAAGGTGAAGTAGCAGCAGGACGTTTGCCTGAAAATTTAGGGCCGCTACAGTCAGGTGTGGGTTCGATTGCCAATGCTGTATTTGCTGGTTTTGAGCATTCGAATTTTCATGATTTGGAAATGTATTCAGAAGTACTACAAGACTGTACTTTCCAGCTAATTGATTCTGGAAAAATGAAATTTGCCTCAGGCTGTTCAATGACGCTGTCTGAGCCTTGCGCACAGCATGTGATGAACAATTTTGATCAGTACAAAGACAAAATTGTGTTACGTCCACAAGAGCTATCTAATAACCCTGAAATCATTCGACGTTTAGGCATAATCGCGATTAATACTGCGCTTGAGTTTGATATTTACGGAAACGTAAATTCGACCCATGTGACGGGTACCAAAATGATGAACGGAATCGGTGGTTCAGGAGACTTTACTCGTCATGCGCACATTGCCATTTTCGTGACTAAGTCGATTGCAAAAGGCGGTGCGATTTCATCTGTGGTGCCAATGGTGAGTCATACCGACCATACTGACCATGACGTTGACATCGTAGTTACAGAGCAGGGCTTGGCAGATTTACGTGGTCTTTCACCACGTGAGCGCGCACGTAAAGTCATTGAAATCTGTGCACATCCAGATTATCGCGCAGCATTGTTGAGCTACTTTGAACGCGCATGTGAGCTTGGTGGTCAAACGCCGCATATTTTAAAAGAGGCTTTGTCTTGGCATGCCACTTTTGAAGAAACCGGTTCAATGCGTCAAATCGTATAAATCTAAAGATTGAAAATATTTAAATAAGCCCACGATCAAGTGGGCTTATTTATTATGAAAGACTACAAATGTTTCAAAACATGACAAAAGAAAAACAGCAGGACTTGGTTTGCAACTTTTGCACAACATGAACGGTCTTAAGTTCTCTTCAAGGCTTTCTATAATGCAAAACTCATTGACAAAGAAGGGTCAGTATTTTGAAAAAGATTCAATTATTTCCTGCGATGTTGTTCGCAGTTCTCCTCACTGCATGTAAACAAAGTCCAGCGCCTGATTATGCTGGAACATGGCAAAATACCGCAGTAGATCCGCAACTTGAAAATGCGCTGATTATTAGTAAAAATGGTGAAAACTATTTCATTACCAATACTTTAAAAGATAAACAAAGTGGTAAATCTGAAAAGAAAAATCCTGTACCTGCATCTGTCGCTGAATCTGGTTTACTGGCTGTAAACTCTGGGACAGGTGCTGTTGAATTTGCGATTGACGAAAAAACGGGAAATTTAGTCGGGTCTGGATCCATTTATAAAAAAGTAAAATAGATCAATTATCTATTGATGCAAAAATATCAAAAGCAGCCTCTAAGTTGGGCTGCTTTTTAACTTTTAAGCGAACGCTTATTTACTTTAACTTAGTTCAGAACCGAAGAGAAATCATGGATAAAATAATCCGCTTTATTTTTGATTTGCTCAATTTCGTGCTCTGAATATGCATCATACACGGCAACCACTTCAATGCCTGCTGCATTTGCAGCTTCTACACCAATGAGTGAATCTTCAAAAATTAAACATTCTTCAGGTCGAACTGCAAAATGTTCAATCGCCTGTAAATAGACTTCAGGATGCGGCTTAATATTTTTGACACTTTCACGGGTCAGGATCAGATCAAAGCTATTTTCAAAATGCAGCATTGGATAGATGTTAATATTTTTTTGATATCGATAAATATTTTGCAGGCTGGTAGTGGTGGTAATTGCCACCTGAATGCCTTGCTGAATGAGCTGTTGAACAAATAACGCTGCATGTGGTTTAAGCAAGATGATATGTTCTAAAAAATGCTGTGAAATGGCATAACGTTGCTGTTTGATTTCATCTGCCGTATGTTGTTCAATCTTATAAGTATCTTTT
Organism: Acinetobacter sp. CFCC 11171; assembly: GCF_003268405.1. Classification (NCBI taxonomy): domain Bacteria; kingdom Pseudomonadati; phylum Pseudomonadota; class Gammaproteobacteria; order Moraxellales; family Moraxellaceae; genus Acinetobacter; species Acinetobacter sp. CFCC 11171. The sequence continues at coordinate 113,709 of NZ_LQXP01000006.1, forward strand.
AGATAGTTACAGTACATTAAGTAAGGGTCTGGTGTATTTTTAAATAATTGCAGCTGAATGTCACGTTCACGTTGAATTAAACCCAGTTGGATGGTTTGTCCAGTTAACTGTTGAATCAAATCTGCGTCGACCTGATTCCACACGCCAACAGAGTCGATAAGTGTGCCATCTAAATCAAAACAAACCAGTTTTTTTCCTTGAAGCATGTTGATATCCAAATTCGTGCTGGGTCTATTATGCGGACTGATTGGGGTGTTGAAAAGCCAAATGCAACTGAGCAGGCTAAACTGGCGTTTCATCTGCAATAAAAGTAATATTTCGTTATTGGCTTTTTGTATAATTCAGCAGATGATGCACAGCATAACTTGCAATATTTAATTAGGGATTAAATCTTTCGTGTTTGAATTGGACTGTAAACTTCTTAGCATTTTTTTTCATGTTTATAAGTACAAAAATGTGTCACAAGCTGCTGAACACTTGCAGATGAGTCAGCCTACAGTCAGTAATATTTTAAATAAAATACGACAGCATTATAACGACCCCTTATTTTTACGTATCGGCAATGAAATGGTGCCTACGGAGTTATCGCGTCAATTATTTCCTTTAGTCAGCGAAGCCTTGAGTAAAGTTGAAGCTATTAATAATTTTACGATTAATTTTGATCAAGCCATTTCAGATCAACAATTTACTTTGGCCATGACCGATGTTTCGCATTTGGTTTTATTGCCTAAAATCAGCCAATATCTAAAAAAACACGCGCCACAAATACGTCTAAATGTACGCCCGATTACCACTGAAACCAGTTATCAGATGGCGAATGGTGAAATTGATTTAGCATTGGGGTTTTTACCGCATTTGGAAAGCGGCTTTTATCAGCAAAAACTGTTTGAGCAATATTATGTGGTGATTGCAGCTAAGGATCATCCACGATTAACGGGTGACACCATTACAACTGAGCAATATTTATCAGAGTCGCACATTGATATTGATGCAGGGATGGGGCATTACCATATTGAAAATGAGCTGCTTAACCTTGATTTAAAACGTAATATTTTGATGCGTTTACCTAGTTATTTAGGTGTAGGCTTAGTCGTGCAAGACACTGATGCGATTGCTACTGTGCCTTATTACTTGAGTGAAGTATTGCTTTCGCGCGGTAACTTAAAAATATTTGACGCACCGATTGCATTTCCAACCTATGGCGTGAAGCAATATTGGCATATGTCCTGCCATCATAAAACCAGCCATCAATGGCTACGTCATATGTTCCATGAAATCTTAGTGAAGTAAAAAATATCATTAAAAGATCTCGCGCAGAAAATTGATTGCTAGACGTTTAGTGAATAAAAGCATAAGTATTCCACTAATCGATAAATGCAATTTTGTGATAAATATTGTCAATTAACTTATTTTTCATCATAAAGCTGACTGATTAGTATGTGAATCAGTTATCACTTTTTTATGAAAAAAATATGAGCGGCAAATCTAAACCTTTAATTATTACGGCGATCGTCATTGTGGCGATCGCTGCTTTCGTATATTTCCAAGCTAAAAAATCTACTCCTGACACTTCAACGGCTGTAATTGCGCAAAAAGATCAGAAAGCGGTAGTTATTGCCTATCAAACTGGTGTTGATCCGAGCAAAGTGGCGCAGGCCAATGGCGATTATGAAAAAGACAGCCAACAAAAAATTGAGTGGAAAAAATTTGATACGGGCGCAGACGTTGTAAATGCTTTGGCATCAGGTGATGTCAGTATTGGCAATATTGGTACCAGTCCTTTAGCTGCTGCCGCCAGCCGTGATTTACCTATTGAAGTGTTTTTTATCGCAGCAAAACTGGGTGCTTCAGAAGCCTTAGTGGTGAGCAATAAATCAGGCATTCAAAAACCTGAAGACTTAAAGGGTAAAACCATTGCTGTCCCTTTTGTTTCTACAGCACATTACAGCCTGCTTTCTGCATTAAAGCATTGGAATTTATCTGAGGCTGAGGTCAAAATTATTAATTTGCGCCCGCCTGAAATCTCAGCAGCGTGGGAACGTGGTGATATTGACGCGACTTATGTATGGGAACCCGCTTTAAGCAAGGCGAGTGCCACAGGTAAAGTTCTGACCGATTCTAAGCAAGTTGCAGAATGGGGCGCACCAACCTTTGATGTATGGGTGGTTCGTAAAGACTTTGCAGAGCAAAATCCAGAGTTTTTAAAATCTTTCGTTCAAACTTCTTTAAAGAAAATAGATGAATACAATCAAGATCCGAAAGCGTTTGAAGCGAATACTGCTTATATCAATAGCATTGCGCAATTAACCGGTTCTGATGCGAAAGATATTCCATTGCTGCTATCTGGCAATATTTATTTGAACCAGCAGCAGCAAGCTCAAAGTTTCAGCACAGATTTTGCCAAGAATATTTTAGATACAGCAACCTTTTTAAAAGCCCAAGGCAAAGTAGATAAAGTCAAAGCCGATTACAAGAGCAATGTGACAGCATTATTTGTTCAGCCTTAAGGATGTGAAAATGAGTATCTTAAAAGCGGAAAATATTAGCCTGACCTATCCTGAACATGAGGTGGCTGTACTAAAAAATATCAATTTGGACGTGCCTGAATCGACTTTAACGGTTGTACTTGGCGAGTCTGGCTGCGGCAAAACGACGCTTTTAAATATTTTGGCGGGTTTTCAACAGGTGAGTGCAGGCCAAGTCAAAATTGATGATGAAGTTTTAACTGGCCCAGATGCAAGACGAGCAGTGGTCTTTCAAGAACATGCTTTGCTGCCGTGGCTTAATGTGGCAGAGAACGTGGCATTTTCCTTGAAATTAAAAGGCTTAAAAAGTACGGAGATAAAGTCACAAGTTGCATCTATTTTAAATACCGTCGGGCTTTCGCATGTGGCAAATGCCAATATTTGGGAACTTTCAGGCGGTATGAAACAGCGCGTCGGTATTGCACGTGCCTTGATTAGTCATGCACCGTTTATTTTGCTGGATGAACCTTTTGCCGCACTCGATGCATTTACCCGAGAAAGCATGCAGGAGTTTGTGCTGAATTTATGGATTAAAGAGAAAAAAGGGTTCTTTTTAATTACCCATGATATTGAAGAGGCGCTTTTATTAAGCAATCAATTGGTGCTGATGACAGCGCGCCCGGGGACGATTGTTGAAACGCTCAAGCTAGATTTTGCTGAGCGCTATAGAAACGGTGAATCTATACGTGCAATTAAATCTGATCCGCAGTTTATTCAGCTACGTGAAATGTTGTTTGAACGCTTAAAAGCGCAAAAATTACATGCGGTGGAGTCTTAATATGAATACACAAATTCAAAAATTAAATAAGGCTCATCTAAGCGAAAATCGTGAAGAAGTAGCAACATTAAACAGAAGTTCCTCTCTTTCTATATTTAGAAAAAAATTACCACTTATTGTAAGCATCGGCAGCGTGCTGAGCTTGCTTGTACTTTGGTTTGTCGTAACCACTTTGAAAATTATTCCTGAGCTGTTTTTACCAAGTCCAGCAGCGGTATGGCAGAAGTTTATTGAAGTCAGCCAGCAAGGTTTTATGAAAGCCACGCTTTGGCAGCATTTGGCTGAAAGTATTGGCCGTGTGTTTAGCGCACTCATTGCTGCCATTGTGATTGGTGTACCGTTAGGTTTATGGATGGGACTCAACAAATGGGTACGTGCCGTATTTGATCCACTAGTCGAGCTACTTCGTCCCATTCCACCGCTTGCGTATTTACCGCTATTGGTGATTTGGTTTGGTATTGGTGAAACCACCAAAGTGCTACTGATTTTCTTTTCTATTTTGGCGCCAATTATTATCAGCAGTGTCCATGGTGTGATTAGCCACCAAAAAAACCGTGAACGCGCAGCATTATCTTTAGGCGCAACGCGCTTGCAGGTTTTGCAATATGTGATTTTACCAACAGCTTTGCCGCACATATTAACGGGTGTGCGTATTGGCTTGGGTGTGGGCTGGTCAACACTGGTGGCTGCAGAGTTGGTTGCTGCTGATCGCGGTATTGGTTTTATGGTGCAGTCAGCTGCTCAGTTCTTAATTACAGATACTGTGATTCTTGGAATTATTGTGATCGCGATTGTCGCAGTTAGTTTTGAGTTATTTTTACGTTGGCTGCAAAAGCAGTTGGCGCCTTGGTATGGCCAACAGCTGTAAACAGATTTAGAGATTGAAGAAGATTTGATTATGTCATTGCAAGCGAAGCAAATTAACCCAAACATTGGCGCCGTTATTGAAGGTATCGATTTAAACCATGCCGATACACCGGTGCTGCTGGAAATAAAACAAGCACTATTGCAGCATCAAGTGATCTTTTTTAGAAAGCAGGCGCTTAGCGCACAGTCGCAAGTGAGGTTAGCAAAAACCTTTGGTACTTTGCATATTCATCCGATTTACCCTGCGATGGATGATGCGCCAGAAGTGATTGTACTGGATAGCCACAGACAAGATTTAAGAGACAATGACCTTTGGCATACTGATGTGACCTTTAGTCAGACACCGCCATTGGGCTGTGTGCTGCAAGCGATTAAAATCCCTGAGTTTGGTGGGGATACGCTCTGGGCCAGCGGTACAGCTGCTTTTAATGCACTCAGTAAAGATTTAAAACAGCAACTACGCGGTTTAACAGCAACACATGATATACGTAAATCTTTTCCATTAGAGCGCTTTGGCACAACAGCAGCAGACCGTGAAAGGCTTGAAAATAGTTTCCGTAAAAATCCGCCAGTAGTGCATCCGGTCGTACGTACACACCCCGAAACTGGTGCTGAAGTGTTGTTTGTGAATGAGGGATTTACAACACAAATTAATGAATTAAATGCACAAGAGAGCGATGCATTGCTGACATTCTTGTTTGAACATGCAGTGAAGGAAGAATTTCACTTGCGCTGGAAATGGCAAGAAGGTGATGTCGCTATTTGGGACAACCGCTGCACGCAGCACAAAGCGCTGTTTGACTATGGTGATGCGCACCGCATTATGCATCGTGCAACTGTGAATGGCTCGGTACCATTTTATAAAGCAGTCAGTTAATGCAATAAAAAAGTCCTGAATAATCAGCATAAGCCCAATGCCCATATTGGGCTTTTACTTTTTTGAAAGATAAATTTTTAGAAACAGCCCCAAAATATTCATTTAATGCACAAGGATGATGCATCGTTCAAATGCACATAGGTTCAATAATAGAGCAAAAAAGTGTTAGCCCAATAATTTACATGCAGCGCTATACAGTCAAAAGATCGGTATTACTATTTTTTAAAACCGTAATACTAAATTGGCATAGCCTTTGCTTTTCTACTTACATCATAAAGTGATCTAGGGTTCCGATACATTTCTATGTATGACTGCGACCGAGAGTTCACGGCTTCGTTTTAATTCAAAGCAAAGCTGCACGGAGGGATAAAAGCCCGGGAGGTAAACCGTAAAAGATTGGGGTAGATGCACATGAGCACAACAACTTATCACGAAGATCAAGTCCTTTGGACGGAACGTTTACCGGGTGGACATCACTGGTCAGCACGCATTCAGCGTGGGGCAGTATTACAGCTTAAATCACTTGGGCAAAATGCCAATGTGGCGCTGTACTGTGTAAATAGTGAAGATAAGCTTGAACGCTACAACATGCCAGACAGCTTAAAAGGGCAACACACGGCGTATTTAAGTACAGGGCATATTTTGGCGTCGGATTTAGGCCGTGCCATGATCTCGATAGTCAAAGACGATCACGCTTGGAATGATGCGTTTTGTGCACCAAGTACCGCATCACAAATTGAAAACCAATTTGGCAGTAAAACTTTCCAAGATGCCCGTAATGATATGTACCGCAACGGCAAAGACTCTTTATTGCTTCAGATGACCAAATTCGGCTTATCTGCAACAGACCTCAGCAGTACTTTAAATCTGTTTTCTAAAGTCCAACCAGATGACAATGGCAACTTGAGCTATGTGGCATCTGACAATACGAATCACTTGATCGAACTACGCTTTGAAATGGATTGCTTGGTGTTCTTATCATCCGCGCCACATGCCTTAGATGACAGGACAGAATATGCACCTGCCGATGTTCAGTTGTCTTTATACAAAGCACTTCCTTTAAGCGACAGCGATGTATGTCGTGATTCATGTCCGCAAAATCAGCGTGCATTTCAAAACAATAATCGTTACTACGCACTCAGCGCTTAATTGGGGGAATACAACATGACAGCTTTAGCCAATTTACAAAACAGCTTAGAAAAATCAGTCCTTAACGAAGTTTGTCCTGCCGGTGAAGCATGGATGTGCGAAGTCAAAAAAGGGCAATATTTCCGTATTGTGGATTTAGAAGGCAACCAAGCGGTGGATACGCTCTTTATCTCAGCGTCAAACCCTGAAGAGCGTTATAGCGCAACAGATACTTTAGCCATCAACCAACAGATTTATTTAGAAAAAGGCACGACTTTATATACTAACTTCGGTAATAAAATTGCCACCATTCATGATGATAACTGCGGTCGTCATGACACTTTAGGCGGGGCATGTTCATGTGAAAGTAACACCGTTCGTTATGCACATGACAAATATCCAATGCACAGTTGCCGTAACAATTTCATGATTGCATTGTCTCAGCATCCAATTGCCAAAAAACACGGCTTAAACGTGCGTCACATCGGGCCAAATATTAACTTCTTTATGAATGTGCCAGTGACCTCTGAGGGGCATCTAAAGTTTGATGATGGTATTTCTGCACCGGGCAAATATGTTGAGATTAAAGCCGAAATGGATTTGATCGTGCTGATCTCCAACTGCCCACAACTGAATAATCCTTGTAATGCCTATAACCCAACTAAAATTCAATTGATCATCCGTGAAGGCGAGGACGCATAACATGTTTAATAAAGTATTAATCGCCAACCGTGGTGCAATTGCCTGTCGTGTCATTCGTACCCTTAAAAAATTAGGTATCCAATCGGTTGCAGTCTATTCAGAGGCCGATCGTGATTCACTCCATGTGACTTTGGCTGATGAAGCGGTGTATATCGGTGAAGCACCAGCCAGCCAAAGCTACTTAAACGTTGAAAAAATCTTAGATGTTGCTAAACAAACCGGAGCACAAGCCATTCATCCGGGTTATGGCTTCTTGTCTGAAAATGCTGAATTCTGTGATCTGTGTGAATCACAAGGCATTGCTTTTATTGGACCAAATTCTGCGCAGATGCGTGCCTTTGGTCTGAAACACACGGCACGTGAACTTGCGATTCAAGCCAATGTACCGTTACTTCCGGGTAGTCAGTTATTGGCGGATGAAGCTGAAGCACTGCTTGAGGCCAATCGTATTGGCTATCCTGTGATGCTGAAAAGTACGGCCGGTGGCGGTGGTATTGGCATGCGTTTGGTCTGGAACGAAACAGAGCTGAAAGATGCTTATGCAACAGTATCTTATTTAGCCCAAGCCAACTTTAAAGATGCAGGTTTGTATCTTGAAAAATTCGTACAAAATGCCCGTCACATTGAAGTACAAATTTTTGGTGATGGCAAAGGTCAAGTGATTGCGCTCGGTGAGCGTGATTGTTCAGTACAACGTCGTAACCAAAAAGTGATTGAGGAAACCCCAGCACCGCATATCAATGAGGAGCAACGTGCTTATCTTCAAAATGTTGCCATTCAACTGATGCAATCGGTGAACTACCGTTCTGCCGGTACGGTTGAATTCGTGATGGATACCGACACGCAAGAATTCTATTTCTTGGAAGTGAACACCCGTCTACAAGTTGAACATGGCGTGACCGAGCAAGTCTTTGGTGTGGACTTGGTGGAATGGATGGTGACATTAGCCAGCGGTGACTGGACTGCACCAACTGAACCATTAGAATCGAAAGGTCATTCGATTCAAGTACGTTTATATGCTGAAGACCCAATCAAAAACTTCCAACCAAGTGCCGGTTTACTGACACATGTTGAGTTTGATGCTAATGCCCGTAATGAAACATGGGTAGAAACAGGTTCAAATGTATCGTCCTTCTATGATCCGATGATTGCTAAAATCATTGTCACAGCAGACGATCGTGCGTCTGCAATTCAAGCCATGACCGAAACACTTGCCAAAACATCGGTTGCAGGCATCGAAACCAATCTTGAATATCTACAAAATATTATCGACTGCGATGTATTTAAAGCCTGTACGCAAACCACACGTTTCTTAAATACATTCGAGTGGAAAACTCAAAAAATTGAAGTGTTGCAATCAGGCATTCAAACTTCTGTGCAAGATGTCACAGGTCGTTTGGGCTACTGGGATGTCGGTGTGCCACCATCCGGTGCGATTGATCCATTATCACTGAATGTTGCAAACCAGTTGCTTGGCAATGCCTATAACACTGCAGGGCTTGAATGTACGCTACAAGGTCCGACTTTAAAATTCCATTGTGACAGCCAAATCGTGCTTGCCGGTGGCGATATGCCATCAACCCTAGATGGTGTGTCTGTACCGATGTGGCAGACCGTGAATGTGCGTAAAGGTCAGATTCTAAAATGTGGCAAAATTGCGACAGGTTGTCGTACCTATATTGGGATTAAAGGCGGTTTGAATGTACCTGAATATCTAGGCTCACAAGCAACCTTTACCTTAGGTCAATTTGGTGGTCATGCAGGTCGTAACTTACTGATTGGCGATATGCTTCCAATCACGGCATTTACAAGTGATGAAGTGAAAAGCCTTGCACCTGAGCAAATCCCATCATTTAGCCATGAATGGGAAATTGCGGTGATGTATGGTCCACATGGTGCGCCTGATTTCTTTACCAAAAATGACATTGATACCTTCTTTGCCAATACCTTTGAAATTCATTTTAACTCAAGCCGTACCGGTATCCGCCTGATTGGGCCAAAACCTGAATGGGCACGTGAGGATGGCGGTGAAGCAGGCCTGCATCCATCCAATATTCATGACAATGCCTATGCCATTGGTGCGATTGATTTCACGGGCGATATGCCGATTATCTTAGGTCCAGATGGTCCAAGTCTCGGTGGTTTCGTTTGTCCTGCAGTGGTGATTAATTCTGAACTTTGGAAACTCGGTCAATTGAAAGCAGGAGACAAAGTCAGATTTATACCTGTGAGTTATCATCAAGCGAAACTTTTAAATGAAAAATATCATGCGCAATTAGAAGCAAATGATACGCAGGCTGTGGCATTTGATGAGTCATTTTATCCTGAACTTTCCACCTTAAAAAATGCAGTGCTTGATACTTTAAAAGGTCAGAATGGCTTGCCGGATGTGGTGTATCGTCCTGCGGGCAATAACTACATGTTGGTGGAATATGGTGAGTTAGTTTTAGATCTGAACTTACGTTTCCGTATTCATGCACTCATGCAATGGGTTCAAAAGCAGAATATCACAGGGATTATTGACCTCACACCGGGGATTCGTTCACTGCAAATTCATTTTGATTCGATCAAGTTTGATCAAATTGATTTACTGCATTTATTACAAGTTGCTGAAGCTGAACTGCCTGATGTGACCCAAATGCAAGTACCGTCACGGACTGTGTATTTACCACTTGCTTGGGAGGATTCACAAACCCAGCTAGCGACAGAGCGTTATATGCAAACCGTACGTCCAGATGCGCCATGGTGTCCTGACAATATTGAGTTTATCTGTCGTATTAATGGTTTAAAAGACAAACAAGCGGTCAAAGATGTGGTTTATGACGCCAGTTATTTGGTCATGGGTTTGGGCGATGTGTATTTAGGTGCACCTGTGGCAACACCACTTGATCCTCGCCAGCGTTTAGTCACCACCAAATATAATCCTGCACGAACTTGGACACCTGAAAATGCTGTCGGTATTGGCGGTGCCTATATGTGCGTGTACGGTATGGAAGGTCCGGGTGGCTATCAGTTTGTGGGTCGTACCACGCAAATGTGGTCTCGTTACCGTCAAAACCCTGACTTTGAGCAAGGTATGCCGTGGTTACTCCGCTTCTTTGACCAAATTAAGTTTTATGAAGTTTCAGAAGCTGAACTGATGCAGATGCGTGAGGACTTTAAAGCTGGTCGCTTAAAACTCCGTGTAGAAGAAGGTGTATTGAACCTAAAAGAATACAATGAATTCTTGACTGAAAATGCAGAATCAATCTCAGCATTTAAATCCGTCCAACAAGCCAATTTTGATGAAGAACGTCGTCGTTGGCATGAAGCTGGGCTTGCAGAGTATGTTTCTGAAAGCTTAGATGCTGTAACTGATGATAGTGATGTTCAAATTCCAGAAGGTGGTTGTGCTGTGGAATCACACATGCCGGGAAGTATTTGGAAAATTGAATGCAAGTCAGGTGATATTGTTGAAGAAGGTGCAACGCTTGCGGTGATTGAAGCGATGAAGATTGAGATTCCAATTGTTGCACCTGAACGTATGAAGGTTTCTGAAATTACCATTGAAAAAGGGCAAACAGTGAAAACAGGGCAGGTGTTGTTTACTTTGTCGCCAGTGGCTTGATGAGATAGTAATAAAAAGACCGCTTAGGCGGTCTTTTTTTCTAATTCAACTAAACCAAATCTTTCCTCGATTTGATTAATGAATTGAAGGAATTCATTATTTCCTTGTTGATCTGTGCAACTTTCAATAATTTCCTCACATGTACTATTTCCCCATAATTTTTCAATTAAATTACTTTTTTTAATAGCAATATATTCGGATAAAAGAGGAGTTAAAAGCACTTTTTGATCAGAGAATTTATCAGGAGTATAGTTAAGTCTGTTATTAGATACTCTAAATATGACATTAGGATGTAGATAGTTTTCACACTCTCTTTTTTCAGTTAAATGAAAAACTATATTGGGATATTTTGCTTTTACATTTAAATTTTGTTGATGTTTTTGACAGCTTTGTCCATCATTATCTGAATCAAAAAA